>DEIC01000065.1 GCA_002352285.1 Alphaproteobacteria bacterium UBA2784
TTACCCATCTCTCAGGAAGGGCACTGCAATTCCGCCAAATGATGGGACTTCGTGCTGTCGCCTGCTTGAAGTAACCTTGCGGCAGGTTACTGGGGGTTGGGATGCGATTTCGGGCGGCTGCCGTCGTGGCGTTGCTTTCAGGATTCCATGCGGCCAGCGCAGCAGCTGACGCGCCGTGCTCCATTGATGCGGCGAAGCTGCTCCCGTCTGACGGCGCATCCTCCATCTCATCTGAATCTGCACCGTTGCTTGAGGCGTGGGCCGAATGCGTTGCGGGCCAGCGCGATGTATTCGTGGCAACCTATGCGGGCGAGGCGCTCGTTCAGGCATGGGGTGATGCGTTCAAATCCTATGCATTGACACCCGGCGATCTGCCCGAAGCGTTGCCCAATCTCGCGCGGGTTGTTGAAGCAAACTTTTTCAGCACGGAAAGCCCAGTGCGCGATCTGAAGTCGCGCGTGGCTGAACTGGACGGCGCGGATGCGCCGCTTGCGGCAGATTTGCGGGTCTATCTTTCGTATCTGCAGATTGCCATCTATCTCTGGGATGAGACCCGCGTGTGGATGATGGAAGAGGCTTGGCCCGGCCTCTTGCGCGCATACGCCCGGAAGGCCGCGCACACGCAACGGCGCGATGGCGTGCGTGCTGAAATGGAAAGGCTTGCCGCGCTCTGGCAGCGGCTTGGCCTTGATGTGGCAAAAGAGCAGGCGGACAGCGCGATGTATCAGGCGTTGTCAGCGCGCGCGCAGGAAGAGGATTTGTGTGTGCAGGGACTTGAGGCCGCAACTGGCGACCTGATGTGGCGCATCGAAGTATTGTCGTTAATGCCCCATGCGGCGCCATTTGAGGGCGATCTGCGGGAAGCAGCATTGCCGCAGCAGCCGCCACCACCGCCTGAGCCAGATGCTGCCTGTGCGTGGTCGCTTGAGCCGTCACGTTCTGCTGATGGAAGCGGGGGATGATGATGCAGCCTCCCCATAAGTCGCGCGTGGCGCTGTTCATCCGGTTTCCGCTTGCGGTAGCGATGTGGCTCGGATGCGCACTTGCCGCAAGCGCTGAAGCCAATCTGGAGGGCGTTTGGCAGCGCGAGGACGGAACGCTGGTTGACTTTGTTCAGGATGGCTCCCGCGTTTCAGGGCGCATGCGCTATCTCCTGAATGACGCCGAATTCGTTCTGGGATGGAAAAAGGGTGATCTTTTATTTGAGGCAGAGCTGAGTGTGTCAACTTTGCTGGGTGAGCGGCGTTACCTCTTTCCTTTGGCAATGATGGAGAAGTGCCCGGCCACGCGCGGCGACAGCGGCCGGTTTGAGATGGAAATTCTCGACGATGACACGATTACCGCGCGGTGGAGCAATGGTTTGCTGCAGCCGGATTGCACGATCACGCCAGCGGGCTGGTTTGTTGAGGTCTATCGGCGAACCATCCCGACCAACAGCCCTGCGCCCGACGAAGATATTGCAGACCCGTCTGAGACCTATGAGACGCCAGGCGCTGGCGCACCTGCGAATGCTGACGCGCTGACGGAAGAAAATCTTCTGGCCGTATGTCCGCGCTGTCTTGATTCAGCGGTGCGGTATCTGGCGCTGAAAGGCGCCTATCCGGCGATCAAGCAGTACTGGCTTGATCTTGTTGCCGAGTTCAACGCGCTGGGCGGCGCCGACGGCCTCTCGCGCATGCGTTTTGAACTGATTGAACTGGAGGAGGCTCTCACGCCACCGCCGCCGCCAGAATTCAGCACCATTGAGTCAATCGGGCGCATGATCCGCGCGGGCTGGCGACGTCACGCGCAAGCCTTTGATATCGCTTTCAGTGGCAAAACGGATGATATTGGCAGCTTCTTTGCCTGGCTTGCCGGATATGACATACAGGGCTGGTATACGCAGCGGCAATACGTGCCCAGTGTTGGCGAGCGGCTTTCCAAGGATGAAATCGAAATTCTCTGGCAGGAATATCGTGCGCGCGAGAATCTGCTGCGGCGGCAGCGTGCGCGGCGGGACTATCTGATTGATCGCATCGCGCTTGCCGAAACCTATCCGCCACGCATTGAACGTGCCGGCAAAGCCGTTGATGAGGCCGAGCGGGAGATTCTGGCGCAACGGGCATCACTCGATAATTGTCTTGCAGGATGTGTTCGATAAATCTCCAGATCATTTGGGAGGATGCCTATGTCTCGGATTTTGAAGTGCGCTGGATCAATTCTGGCGCTTGCAATCTCAGGTGTTGGTTCCGCCAACGCCGACGACGGGCCCGCGCGCTATCACGTTGAAGCGGCAACCGTGGTCTATGAGCTTGGCGGCATTCAGAGCGGCACCAAGACTGTCTATTGGGACAATTACGGCAGGCGCGAACTTGCCGTTTCAAAGACCTCGATTACGGCAGGCAGCATGACGATTGAACGCGAGGAGATCGTGCTCACGCTGCCCGACTTCATTTACACGATTGATCCGGTGGCGCGCACAGCGACGCGGGTTCCCAATCCCGTTCGCGACATGGCGCAGGGCCAGCCGGATGTTGTGGGGATGGGGCTTGATATTCTCAGGAACATGGGTGGAACCCAGACAGGCACCGAGACGATTGCAGGCATTACCTGTGACGTGTGGTCGGTGCCCTCGCTTCACACCACGACCTGCATCTGGCAGGGGGTACCACTGAGCAATGAGACGAACATGGCGGGCATGAATGTGACCGTTCGGGCGACGTCAATTGTCGAGGGGGGCGTTGATCCGGCCCTCTTTGAGCTTGATCCCGGCTTGACCATCCGTGACATGCCGGCGATGCCAAATCTTCCGGGGCGGTGAGTGCCGGACAGTCCGGGCCGATGCTCCGGGAGATCACTCGCCTGATTGCATCAGGCCAGATTGACGAGGCTCGCGCGCGCATCTGGCAGATGGCGGGTGAGCCTCATTTCTCCGGTGACAATCGCACCGATCTGGCTCAAGCGCTGGAAGACGCGGCCAGGAGCCTTGCCAAAAACGACGCAGCTGGCGCGCATTGGCTTTATGATCGCGCGATTGAAGTCTGGTACAGCTGGGGCGCGATGGCGACGAGTGGCGGTGATGGCGCCGCGCGCGCGCCGCATATTCGCGCTGCCGAGGCACGGCAGGCAGCGCTGTTTGCTGCGTCGGCAAAGGAGTGACGTGAGCGACTTTGATCTTGCCATCATTGGTGTGGGCGCGGTGGGCAGTGCAGCGCTGCTGGCGGCAGCGCGTGCGGGTGCGCGCGTCATTGGCATTGACCGGTTTCATCCGCCGCACACGATGGGTTCGACCCACGGCGAAACGCGCATCGTGCGCGCGGCCATCGGCGAGGGTGTTGTGTACACGCCCTTTGCCCAACGCTCATTTGCATTGTGGGATCAGCTGGCGCGCGAAACTGGCGCACAACTCGTCAATCGCTGCGGGCTTCTGGTGCTGGGGGGCGTGCTGCCGCATGCCACGCATGTGGCGGCCGGATTCCTTGAGACGACGATTGAGGCGGCAAGGCGCTTTGACATCGCCCATGAGGTGATCGGGGCAGATGAGGTGCGCAGGCGCTTTCCCGCCTATGCGGCGTTTGATGGTGATGCTGCCTATTTCGAGCCCGGGGCCGGCTATGGCATTCCCGAAAAAATGGTCGAGACGCAGATCAAGGCTGCACGCGCGCATGGCGCCGAGGTGCAATTCAGCAACCCCGTCTCGCGGGTGGTGGAGGCCGGCGGCCATCACGAAGTGACGACGGCGCAGGGTGTGTTACGCGCGCGCAAAGTCATCATCTGTGCCGGTGCATGGATGAACACGTTTCTGCCGCCCGCATGGCAAGCGCAACTGACCGTCACCCGCCAGACACTGCACTGGTTTGATGTGGGGGCGCAGGCGCCAGCATTTTCACCTGCGCGCATGCCCGTGTTCATCTGGGATGACCTTTACGGCTTTCCGCAGGTTGCGCAGGGTGGCGGCGCGAAGATCGCAACAGAATTGCTGAGTGATCTGTTTGATCCCGCCAATCCTGATCGCA
>DEIC01000085.1 GCA_002352285.1 Alphaproteobacteria bacterium UBA2784
GATCCCGACGGGCTGTTTCATCCATGGATGGGGCGCGCCGCATGAGAGAGAGCCGCAAGATTGCCGGGCGTTATCTCGGCTATCGCGATGCAGATCGCGCAAAGCCCTTTGCCCATTTCTTCAATCCGGTGATGAAGCCCCTGCAACCGCAGGCGGTCGCCGCGCTCTTGCGTGGCGGCGTGGCGGCGGAAATGCTTCCGCCGCTGGATCATGCGCGCGATGATCTTTTCGGCAGCGGGCCGGGCTACGAAGATGGTTATGTTCTGTTGCCCGATGGCGGCATGCGCGTCTTCATCCGCACAGACCTGCCGGGCGTGACGCCTGCCATGATCGACTGGTGGTTTGGCTGGCATGGCGATGATGCCGCCAAATACAAGCTCTGGCATCCGCTGGCCCATGTGCATGTGGCCTGGCAGAAAAACCCGCCCGCGACGGCGCGGGGCCGCGACCTTTATCTCAACCATGTGTCGGTGGTTGACGAATATATCGGCAGCAATTTTGTGCGCGGCCTGATCCAGTTTGTGCCACCTGCCGCCTTTGGCCTTCAGCATGACAGCCTTGAGAACGGCAGCGCCACGCTGATTGCCGCGCGTCTTGGCGTTTTTGAGGCGCCGGTCAATGCGGGCGTCCTTCTCCACCATGTGCGTGCGGTACCCGGCGGCAGCGAGATGCGCTCTCGCTTCTACATGGGCGGGCGGCACATCGCGGCGCGCAACACGCTGGGCACGATCCCTGCGATGCTGGCGCGGCGCACGTTGCGCATGAGCGAGGCGGATGCCCGCGCCCTCCTCGTCCATTGCGCAGAGGAGATGCAGCACCTTTCCACCTTCCTGCCCGCGCTCTATGCGGCGTTGGGGCAATTGGAGACGTCTGCGCGCTAGCGCGAAGGATCAAGCGCGCGGGCCATGCGCTTGTCCCGCATCTGGGTGCTGATAAAGGCCCGGAAGAATCCGAGTTTCGGATCGGGGCGTTTGCCTGCGACGATCCGCATGATCTGCTCGTTATACCAGGTGGCGCCGCCAGCCCCGGTGAGCGTCCGGATCAGCTTGATGGGTGATTTGGGGCCGAGAAGCCCCGGGCCAAAGCGCAGCTCTGGCTGTGTCAGATCAACCGGATCGCCGTGCAGCAGGCGCGCGGGCGCTTCGGGCACGAGACAGAGCGGCCGGGCGAGCCCCACAAGATCAAACCCGTCATTGGCAATTGCATCCGCCATGCCCTGCGCCGTGCGAAAGCCGCCGGTGACCATCAGCTTTGCGCGCTTCAGGTGCTTGCGCATCTCCGGCCCGAAACGCGCAAAGTAAGACTCGCGGGCGCGCGACGCCTTGCTGACATAGGGATCGTGAACCGCTTCGCCTGCGCCTTCGACGTTCGCCATCTTTGGCTGTTCGTAGGTGCCGCCGGAAATCTCGATCATGTCGATGCTGGCGTCATCAAGCCAGCCTGCCACAATCTGGCTGTCTTCAAAGCTGAAGCCGCCGCGCTGAAAATCGGCAGAGTTGAGCTTGATGCCGATGGGAAAGTCTGCCCCGACTTTGGCGCGCATCGCCCTTACCGTTTCGAGGACGAAGCGCGCGCGATGGGCCAGATCGCCACCCCACTCATCGTCGCGGCGGTTGGATAGCGGGGACAGGAACTGCGAGAAGAGATAGCCGTGCGCGCCATGCAGTTGCACGCCGTCAAAGCCGGTCTCGCGCGCCACTGCCGCCGCGTCGGCAAAGCGCTGGATCAGCTCCACGATTTCCGCATGCGTCAGCGCAACCGGCGTGCCGAACTTGATGCCGGGAATGGACAACGGGATGGCCGACGGCGCCTTGGGTGTGGCATTGACAAAGCGGTGCGTCTGGCGGCCCGCATGGGCAAGCTGCATCCACACATGATTGCCGCGCGACTTCGCGGCGGCCGACCAGTTGCGCAGCGCGCTCAGCTGCTCTGCGCTCTGTTTGCCCTGAATGACCACNNCCCGGCCCGTCCTTGGCCCAGGCACTGTAAAGCGCCGCATGCGCCGGGGTCGCGCGATTGCGGTTGTCGGCGAGCAACTCCGTCATCGCGGCTTTGACGAGGCGGTTGGGCAGCACCGCGCCGCAGGGCAAGGTGAGCGGTGCGCTTAAGATGGCTGCGGGCGTTGTCATCTGTCTCTTCCGATCTGCGCGCTAGTTCGAAATCGCCACGGCATTGGCGGCGAACTGCTTCTTCTCGATGATGTCGAGCATGAAATTGGCGGCGTCTTCAGTCGTGAGCGTGAAGCCGGTCATCCGGCCCTCTGCCGAGATTTTCAACTTGCCCCGAGCCGGCTTTTCGTTGAGCGCGGCGAGGCGCACGGCGGTCCAGTCGAGGCCCGAGGCGCGCAAGATCGCTTCCATTTTGATCTTCGCTGCCAGGATCGGAATGAGCTTGCGGGCAAAGAGCGGCACGAGAACCCGGCGCAGCAGGAAAGCGCCCGACCCGGGCACACCGACATTGCTGGCGCAGACGAGACGCCGCACCCCCTGCGCCTTCATGTCTTCCACGATCAGCCGCGTCGCGTCGGGCACAAGATCATTGGGCTTGCCGTCGCCCAGGCCACCAACGCCGAGGCACTGAATGACCGCATCGGCGCCCTTGATTGTTTCGCGGATGGAATCGGGGTTGAGCGCATCGCCCACGACAACGCGCACGCCAGCGCCCGCCGCCTTTGCCGTCCGGACCAAGATCGTGACCTCGTGCCCGCGGGCGCGTGCCGCCGCCAGCACGGCTTTGCCCATCATGCCGGTTGAACCAAAGAGTGCGAGTTTCACCAGATTCTCCCGCGTGAGGCCGACCAATTTCAGTATGAATACCATTTGGTATCTGAAAATCAATTGTTATCTTGCGTGCGTTCTGGCAGGAAACGCAGATGGAGACCAAAGCCCAAACGCGGCCCCAACGTCTGACCCGCGCCGAGCAACAGGCGCAGACCCGCGAGCGGCTGCTGGCGGCGGCCGAGCGTGTGTTTGCGCGCCACGGCTATGAAGGGGCGTCGATTGATCTCATTTCGGCAGAGGCCGGCTATTCCAAGGGCGCGATCTATTCGAACTTCGAAAGCAAGGAAGCGATTTTCCTGGCGCTGACGGGCCTCTATATGGCGCGCAGCATGGCAGACCTTGAAAAGGCGCTGGATGTTGCACCAGACCAACTTGCCGATGCGCTGAACCAGTGGCTGACCAACTTCCAGACCGACAATGATTGCCTGCTTCTCGTTACCGAGCTGCAGCTGCAGGCGCGGCGCAACCCAACTTTTGCCGCCAGCTATTACCGGCTGCAGGAGGAGCAGACGCGCACACTGGCCAACAACCTCAAACGCTATTGCAAGGCGTCCGGCACGGCGATGCCGGTCAACGCCATGGATCTCGCCGGTGCGCTGATCGCCATCACGCACGGGCTTGCCCTGCAGCGGCCGCAAAGCGACATCGGCACACCCGGCCGCGTGATCCGGGCCATGATGAAGCTGCTGACCCGGCCGTAAGGGCGCGCCCCGCTTTACATCCGTAAGGCCAAGGCGCAGGCTTTTCACCTCATGCCGGGGAGGGGATGCGATGGCCGAGAAAACGCCAAAGCCCGTGCTGCCGATTACCGTGCGCCGGGGCGCGTTTGAGTTTCCTGCGGACACGCCAGCGCAATGGATTCCGCATGCGCCCGAATTCTCTCAGATGATCAATGGCGCATCTTTTGTGATGCCGCATCTGGAGCCCTTTCTGATCGCCAGCATTACCGAGGCGGCCAAATCCGCCTCCTCTCCCGAAATCGCCAAAGAAGCGCATGAATTCTGCATGCAGGAGAGCCAGCATTACCGCACGCATCGCCGCTTCAACGACGTGCTGCTGGCCCGCGGCTATGACGGCCTGCGAAAGGTCGAGGCCGATATGGCCGCATCTTACGCGCGGCTTTCAAAGCGTTCGCTGCAGACGCGCCTTGCCTATGCCGCCGGGTTTGAGGCGATGACCATCGGGCTGACCGCCTGGCTGGTGAAGCATCGCGTGAAACTTTTTTCGGGGGCGGATGCGCGCGTCACCTCCTTCATCATGTGGCACATGGTGGAGGAGACCGAGCACAAGCTTGTAGCTTATGACGTCTATTGCGATGCGACGCCGGGCTTCTGGCGGCGGGCCTATGGCGTGCTGCACGGCTCGTTCGATGTGATGCGGTGGACGCGGCGCGGCTATATTGCGCTGCTCAAACATGACGGGCGCTGGCGCAACTTGCGCAGCCGCTTGCGCGTCTATGGCTGGGTTCTCCGCTTTTTTGCGGGTGCGGGGCCAGCGCTCCTGAAAGCGCTGCTGCCCTTCCATGATCCGCGCCATGTGAAAAACCATCCGTGGGTGGATGAGTGGATCGCGGCCTATGCGCGCGCTGACGCCGGCAAAAGCCGCGACGAGATGAAGCTGATCGACACGTCATCGCCCGCGATGCCGGTTCCCTTCTGATCGGAGCACTATGCCCATGACGATCTCAGAAAAACCTGCGCATCTGCGCCCGCTGCAGCGGCTTCTCATCATTCATGGCGGGCTGGTGCTGCTGCTGGGCTGCGTGGCGGGGTTCGGGTTCCTGTTCTATCTCATCGGCGCGATCGAGCTGTGGCCCATTCCCGGCAGAATCGACTATCAGCTGCCGGGGACCGACAAGGCCTGGCGCATGTCGCATCTGGAGGGTGTGCTGAACGGGTTTCTGCTCTGGATTCTTGCCGCCGTGCTGCCCGCCCTTGCCCTGCCCCACAAATCGGCGCGGCGGGTGGTATTCCTTCTCATCATCACGGCGTGGCTGTTTCCCGTTGCGTCATTGTTTGATGCGTTCTTCGAGAACAGCCGGGGCCTGCGCTTTGCCGAGCCCGCCACCAACCTCATTCCCTTTTTCATGTTCTATGTCGGCGTGCTTTCGGTGATGTGGGCCGCCGCCGAAGTGGTGGTGGTGACATGGAAGCGGCGGGAGTGAGGGCCACGTGACGCAGCAACACTTTGCGCCCGGCGCGGCGGCGGCGATTGAGGATAGCCTTTCGCTGTTTGCTGATCACTGTGCCGAGCCGGTGCCCGCGATCTATCGCCTGATGTTCCAGCGCCATCCCTATATGGCGCCCTGGTTCCAGCGCGACACCAACAACGCCATCAAGGGTGAGATGCTGGCGCGCACGGTTGAAGCGATCCTCGATTTCATTGGCCCGCGTGAATACAGCCATCTGATGATCGGCACCGAGATGGTG
>DEIC01000034.1:0-8555 GCA_002352285.1 Alphaproteobacteria bacterium UBA2784
GAGCGATCCCCACATCATCCCGCCTGTAACCCATGAGAGGCTGCCGGGCCCTTCCCCGGCATCGGCGTGGACGTCCACATGGGCACCCACCGCGTCAGGAATTGAGGCAATCAGCGGCCAGGCCGCATCCACAAGCATGCCGCCAATAAAAGCGGTGGCGGCAATCGTGCCGGTATAGATCCACATCACGCGCGCGCCCATTTCGCGGCGCACCGCGCCCATGGTGGCGATATTTGTTGACGGGCCAGCCAGCAGGAATGCCAGCACAACGCCGGGCGATGCGCCCGCAAACAGCATGGCGGCGCCCATCGGAATGGAACCGGAAGCGCACACATAAACGGGGATCGAGATGACCAGCGCGGCCAGAATGGCGATGGGGCCGCTGCCCAGAGAGCCGAGAAAATTTTCCGGCAGAAGGGCGGTGATGACACCCGCGACTAACAGGCCGATTGCGATCCATTTGGCGATGTCATCAACCACATCGGTAAAGGCATAGAGCAGGCCCAAGCGGATGCGCTCGCCCCTTGATGGTGCAGGCGAGTGTGTGTGGCCGTGATCATGGCTGTGATTATGGCTGTGGTGATGGTCGTGCGCATGGCCATGATCGTGATCGTGATCGCAGCATGCGCCATCGGCGTCCGGCTTTGGAGCTTTGGTCACGGGTGCGGCGCCTGCAAACCGGTCAACCAGCACGCCAGTGGTGATGGCGGCGATGAGCGCCGTAACCGGACGGATGATGGCCAAAGCCGGGCCCAGCATGCCCCACGACACAACCACGGATTCGGGATTGGTTTCGGGCACCGACACGAGGAAAGAGGCGGTTGCCCCCTTTGATGCGCCGCCGCGATGCAATGCGAATGCAGCAGGCAGTACGCCGCACGAGCACATCGGCAAAGGTGCGCCAAAGAGCGCCGCGCGCCATGCTGAACGAAACCCCGGCCTGCCCAGCGCCGATACGACGCGATCAGGGTTGACGAAGGCCTTGAAGAAGGCCGTGGCAATCAGCCCCGCCAGAATCCACGGCGCGGCCTCAAGCGCCAGCGCAAGGGTCTGCTGCAACACGCCGACAATGGCATCCAGCATCAATCACCAAATCAGTTTGTTGCCCCGCGCATGGCCGTCACCAGAGCATCCACATTATGCGCGAACATGGCCAGATACGAAGTAGCGGGCCCCTCTGGTCCCGACAGTGCATCCGAATAGAGCGTGCCACCGATGGCAACGCCGGTTTCCTCGGAGATCTGCGTGATCAGGCGGTTGTCAGAGAGATTTTCAAGGAACAGTGCGGTCACGCCCTCTTCGCGGATGACGTCAATCAGGGCTGCGATGGCCTTGGGGTCGGGCTCGGCATCGGTTGAAATGCCGGAAGCCGAAAGAAACGTGACGCCATAGGCATCCTCAAAATACCCAAATGCATCGTGATTGGTGATGATGATGCGGCGCTCTTCCGGAATAGCAGCAATGGCGGCGCGGGTGCGCGTCTCCAGCGCGTCGATCTCGGCAATCAGGGCAGCGGCGCGGGCCTTGTAATCTTCGATGTTGGCGGGATCGGCATCTGACAGCGCCCTCGCGATGTTGCTGACATATATTTTGGCATTGGACAGATCCTGCCAGGCATGCGGGTCCATGCCCCCATGATCGTGTGCGTCATGATCGTGTGCATCATGATCCTCGTGGCCAGTATGGTCATGGCCTTCGGGGTGGCCACCGTGATTGCCGTGGCTGCCATGTTCGCCGTCAGCCGTTCGCGCGGTCACACCGTCGCTGGCGATCACAGTCTTGCCCGAAGAGTCTGCTGACTCAGGCAAACGATCGAGAAATCCCTCAAATCCAAGCCCATTCAGAACAATGACATCGGCGTCGGCAATGGCGGCGGCATCACCGGGCGTAGGACGGTAAACGTGGGCATCCGACCCAGGTCCGACGAGTACATGCAGGGTGATGTCATCACCGCCAACGCGTGCAGTCAGATCGCCCAGAATGGAAAAGCTCGCCACCACCCGCAGCTTCCCGCTGTCCGCGGCAGATGCAAAATCTGGCGACAGAAACAGGGACAGCGAAGCGCTCAGTGCAGCAGCAGCCAAAGTCACGCGGCGGAGCAGCATGTCGGGTGTTCCTTGATTGCAATTCAGCTTTGAAGATGGGGGCGGCGGATGAGGCCGGTCAGGATGCCGCCAAAGGGTCCGCCAAGGACGGAAATGGCGTAGATGATCCCCAGCGTCAGGGTGATCGCGGGGCCGGACGGCACGGCGGCATGCCACGAGATCACAAGTCCGATGATGCTGCTCGTCACCGCAAAAAGAACCGAGAGGGCGATCTGGGCGCCAAGTGATTCAGACCAGAAGCGTGCCGCCGATGGCGCCAGCACCATCATGCCGACCGCCATCAGCGTGCCCAGCGCATGAAATCCCGCCACGAAATTGAGCACAACAAGGCAAAGAAACGCGAAATGGACAAAGCGGCCGCTGCCGCCGGCATGGTGCAGGAAGCCGGGATCAAGGCACTCAGCCACCAACGGCCTCAACACCAGTGCAAGCACCACCAGCGTGACCGAGGCAACGGATGCCATCAGAACCAGCGCATCCTGGTTGATGGCCAGCACGCTGCCGAAAAGAAGGTGGAGCAGATCAACATTTGATCCTTCCAGCGAAACGATCAGGACGCCGATGGAAAGCGAGATGAGATAGAACGAGGCAAGGCTTGCATCCTCGCGCAAGGGGGTTGCGCGCGCGACGAGGCCCGACGAAATCGCCACCAGCAATCCCGCCAGCAAACCACCCAGCGTCATCGCGAACAGCGAAAAACCGGCGATCAGATAGCCTGCAGCTGCGCCCGGCAGAATGGCGTGCGCCATGGCATCGCCCATCAGGCTCATGCGCCGGATGACCAGAAAGACGCCGATGGATGCGGCACTGGCGGAAAGCGCAATGTTGCCCACCAGCGCGCGCTGCATGAACGCGTAATCAGCGAAGGGAGCAATCAGGAGATCATAAAGGCTCATGCGCGCGCGGCTTCCGGAGCGTTTTCGGCGGCGCAGACAGCGTCATCATCGTGCCACGCCTCGCACATGGCGCGGGCCTTGAGGAAATTCTCGGGCCGCAATACCTCGGCCGACTTGCCCCAGCCGATCGGACCGCGCGCCAGCATCAGGCTTTCGGGAAAATGCGCCCGCACCAGCTCCATGTCGTGAAGCACGGCGATGATGATGCGCTTCTCGCCATGCCAGCGATGCACGATGTTGAGCAGATCGGCGGTCGTGCGCGCGTCGATGGCAGCAAAAGGTTCATCGAGCAGCACAACGGGCGCATCCTGCAAGAGCAGTCGGGCAAAGAGTGCGCGCTGCAATTGTCCACCTGACAAGGTGCCGATGGCGCGCGCGCCAAATCCGGAAAGGCCGACGGCAGCGATGGCCTCATGCACGCGCGCGAGATTTTCACCGGTCACAGCCCGGAACGGGCCAAGCTTGCGCCACAGCCCCATGGCGACCAGATCGGCAACCTGAATGGGAAAGCTGCGCTCCAGCTCCTGTTGCTGCGGGAGATAGGCGATGTCGCGCCGCTTAACGCCACAGAAAGTAATCTGGCCGGACAGCGGCTTCAGGGCGCCGACAATCCCCTTGAGCAGCGTTGTCTTGCCAGCGCCGTTGGGACCGACAATGGCGGTGAGCGATCCCGCCTGAAACGTGCCGGACAAATGATGCACTGCCGGGTGGCGGCGGTAGCCCAGCGTCAGATCCTTCAGGGTGATGGCGTTGGCTGGCGTCATGTCAGATGACCGCCCAGACGCAAAGCCAGATCAGCGCAATACCCAATGCTGCACCGGCAAGCCGTGTGGCCAACGATGCCATCAGAAGGCTTGCCTCTGGCTCGTGATGGTGGTGGTGGCCTTCCACTGAAATGCCCTGCGCGGCTGCGCCCAGTAATAGGACGCGATGACAGATCGGCCCCCATTACGGGTAAAGGCCAAGACTATCGATTGTTATAACATAACAAACGTCATGCGCAAGCGTCTTGCGCAGGCTGTTCAATCAGACGGGCGCCAAGGCCTCGTGCGGTGCGGCAGGCATTTCCACCCGGATCGTATCGCCGGGCCGCACAATTCCGCCAGCGCGCACAACCGACATGATGCCTGCCTTGCGGATCAGGGTTCCGTCGGCTTTTCGCTCCAGCACCGCCTCGGTGAGGCCCGGGAGGAAGTCATTGAGCTGGGAACAGGGATTGCGCAGGCCCGTGACTTCGATGATGGCGCTTTCACCCAGATGCAGACGCGCGCCGCGCGGCAGATCGAGAATGGCCAGACCTGCCGTCGTGATGTTTTCGCCCATATCGCCGGGCTTCACGTCAAAGCCTTTGGCCTGCAATTCGGCAATCAGCTCGGCGTGGATCAGGTGCACCTGGCGCAGATTGGGTACGGTGGGATCGCGGCGCATGCGGCTGCGGTGCTTGACCGTTGCGCCGGCGTGGACATCGCCCTCGACGCCAAGACCCTCGATCAGGCGGATGTGATCGCGCGTGATTTTGGAAAAGCCGTATTCGGGGCGGGCATGCACTGCTGCGATCTGCATTGGCTGGTTCGGCCTCAGTCACGGATTGCTGATGGGGCTGGAAATCGCGCATGTCTTGCACCAGATTGCCGACAGACACACGCCTTTCTTCATTCTGCGGGTACCTGCCATGCTGGCCAAGAAAAAGCTTCTCGACATGCCTTCCGCCGCCGATGCGCTGCCAGGCCGTGCCTCAGAAATGCCGGTGGCCGCCCGCCATACGGTTCTTGGCACGCCGCTCAAGGGGCCGTGGCCGGCCCATCTTGAAGTGGCGACGTTCGGGCTTGGCTGCTTCTGGGGGGCAGAGCGACTGTTCTGGAAGCAGAAGGGTGTGCACTCGACCTCGGTCGGCTATGCGGCGGGTCTCACGCCCAATCCGACCTATGAGGAAGTGTGCACTGGCCGCACCGGCCATAATGAAGTGGTGCAGGTGGTGTTCGATCCGAAGGTGGTTTCCTTTGCGGAACTTGTGAAGCTCTTTTTCGAGAACCACGACCCGACACAGGGCATGCGCCAGGGCGGCGACATTGGCACGCAATACCGCTCGGGCATCTATGTTCATTCGGCGGCACAGCGCGCGACGGCAGAGACGGCCCGCGCTGAATATGCCGCGCGCCTGAAAGCCGAGGGGTTTGGCGCGGTGACGACCGAAATCCTTGATGTCCCGGCCTTCTATTATGCCGAGGACTATCATCAGCAGTACCTGGACAAAAACCCGGACGGCTATTGCGGGCTGGGCGGCACGGGGGTGACGTGCCCCATCGGGGTCGGGGTGGCGGCACGGTGACGGCTTTTGGCAAATTGTGACAGTTTCGCAACAGCGCCTCCACAATAAAACTGTTCAAATTCAGATAATTAGCCCCCAACTGCCCCTTCGCACCCGGAAGTGGGATGTGATCGACGGCATTTTGTACACCTTCAGATGCGCGTAAAACCCGAGGCGCCCAGGCAGCCGGAATCAGACTGCCGAGGCAGACGCAGGTCGGCTTGGGGCGGCTTGCAGCCAGTTTCAAAACGAGGCGGCTTGGCCGCCCGCAAACAGGAGAAGTTTATGAAGAACCTGAAGACCCTCGTTCTGGCCGGCGCGTGCGCCGCAGCCCTCTCAGTGCCCGCAATGGCGGATGAAGCCGCTTCGGCATCCAACGTGTCGGACGTGTTTGCGTCGCTCTCGGGCGGCTATGCCGATATCGACTATGATTTCTTTGGTGGCGACGACTATTTCGTCGACTTGGCCGTCGGTGCAAAGCTGTGGGATACCAACTGGGCGCTTCAGGGCCAGCTTGGCTGGGAAGCAACCGACTATGATTTCGGCAGTGAGGTCGATTCCTTTACGCCTGGCCTGTCGGTTTTCACGCGTGACCCGTCGCGTTATGCGTTTGGCGCCGGGTTTGTTTGGCACGGCCTCAGCTCATCGGGCAGCGACAGCGATGTGACCACTTATGGCGCGTTCGGTGAGTTCTTTGCCAATCAGTTCACCATCGGCGGCGGCCTCCATGTGATTGATGGTGATGCGTTTGAGGGTTGGGGCGGCCAAATCGATGGCAGCTGGTACATGTGCGAGAGCGCCGCGCTGCGCGCGAAGTACCGCTGGATCGATATCGATGGCGCACCGGATACCATCGGCGTTCTTGGCGCCTCGGTTGATTACAAGCTCGAGGGTTCGGCCCTGACATTCAGCGCGTTCTACGAACACATTGACTCTGCCATCTCGCTTGATGGTGACGTTTTTGGCGGCCGCCTCAGCTTCCGCTTCGGTGGCAGCGACAGCGAAGTCCTGATGGAGCGCGACCGCAACGGCACGATCGACACGCGCCTTGAGATTGAGACGCGCCACGTCTTCTGATCCATCTGGATTGACAAAATCAGGGCCGGAGCGGGAAACCGCTCCGGCCTTTTCTTTTGGGTCACTGCCATGCGCTGCAATGCATGGTTAACCCGTTGATATGGCAGCGCGCCTTCACCATTCCGATTCGGCCGCATTGCCCTTGGCGACGTGCAGGGCCATGCTCCGCGCTTGCCGCCTGCCTGCCCTCCGGACGCCATGATCCGCAACGCTGACGACAGCGCCTTTCCCGCCACGCTCGACGCCGATGTCGCGATCATCGGCGCTGGCGCGGCCGGGCTTGCGCTGGCGCTGGCACTTGCCAATTCGCGGCTCTCGGTCGTGGTGCTGGCTGGTGGTGGTGAGACGGAAGATCCCGTCACGCAGGGTCTTTATGACGGCGAAGTCGTGGGCGCTGCCTATGAGCCGCTGTCCTCCGTGCGCGCGCGCATTCTGGGCGGCACGACATCGCGCTGGGCAGGCTGGTGTGCGCCGTTGCAGCAGCATGATTTTGCTGCGCGCGGCTGGATCAATCAGAGCGGCTGGCCGATCCGGGCAATTGATGTTGAACCCTATCTCGCCCAAGCCGCCCGGCTTGCCGACATTGATGACGCCACGTTTGATGATGCAGCACTTTCGCAGGTGGCTGCTGCCGGTGCTGCGCCCCTGCTTCCGGTCATTCATGGCGGCATTGAAACGCGCCTCCTGCGCGGATCGCCGCCCACGCATTTTGGCGTGCGCCACCGCGAGGCCCTTTCGGCGGCGCGCAATGTCACGGTGTGGCTGGGGCTTTCGGCGACCGGCTTCGAGACGAGCGGCGATGGCAAAGAAATCACCGCATTACGCTATGCGCGCATTGAAGGTCGGCAGGGGCGCTTGCGTGCGCGCCGGTTTGTATTGGCTGCGGGCGGCATTGAGAATGCGCGCATCCTCCTTTCGGCCGAAGCACAGCTTCAACCTGCGATGGGCGACAGTTTCTGGCATGTCGGCCGCTCTTTCAGTGATCACCCGGTGCTGGATGGCGCAGCGTTTCTGCTGCGCGTGCGCGGCGAGGATGTGCCGGCCGGACTTGCCGGCTATGAGGCGCCGGTTGAGGGCGCCTTTGGCCGGGCACGCTTTGCGCTGTCTCCCTCAGCCCTCTTGATGGCGCGCGAGGGCATTGCCTCGTCGCTTACCCTCATTCGTCCGGCGGCGGGAACGCTCGAGCTTTCGGGCCGGGCTGGCAATGCGGTGCAGGGCGAAGCCGCGCAGGTATTGCCGGATGCAAGACTTGCGGCCGCCGCCGCGCAGGCGGCTTTTCCGCAGGCGCGTGCGATGGACGTGCACCCGCTGACCGGCCTTATCGAAACGCGGCCGCGCGCCGACAGCCGCATTACGCTCTCAGATGCGCGTGACCGCTTCGGCATGGCAAAGCCGCGGCTCGACTGGCGCATTGGCGCCGAAGATATTGCCGACTACCTCACCACGCTGGTGCATCTGGCGCGCGACATGGCGGCGACCGGCACAGGCCTTCTTTATGTGCATCCCGAAGCGGCGCAGATCTTTGCCGCCAATTTTGGCCATGCAGGCCATCACATGGGAACCACACGCATGGCGGCCAGTCCGTCGCAGGGCGTGACGGATGCGCAGGGCAAGGTCCACGGCATTGCAAACCTGTGGTGCCAGGGGTCGAGCCTTTTTCCCACTCCTGGCGCCACATATCCCACATTGACGATCCTTGCGCTGGCGCTGCGGCTGGCCGACAGTTTCATCAAGGGGACAGCTTGATGACGCGGCGCTTTCGCCTGCCCGAGATTGTTGACGAACCGCTGACACCGACGCGGCGCGCGGCGCTTTCGCTTGTGGGCATGGGGGCGTGTGCTGCGGCGTTGGGGCAGGCGTCGGGCGGGCTGGAACTTTCTGAAAGCGGGCTGGGACCGCTTCTGGCCGAACTCAAGCGTATTGGCGCATTGCCCGCGCTCTCACAACTGGCGGCCGCGCCCGAAATCGCATCGCTGTCGCTGTTCGAGGCCGAAGATGCGCTGGCAACGGTTTTGACCAGCGGCAAGGGGCGCGCCATCCAGCGCTATCAGATGGCGGTAGCGGCCGATGCGGCGCGCGGCCGGTTTGTCGATCTGGCCGGGCTGCTGCTGCCGTCGATTGCAGCGTCGCTCGCGCGCGTGGTGGGCGGATCACATGCGTGAAGGGGGG
>DEIC01000034.1:8603-9809 GCA_002352285.1 Alphaproteobacteria bacterium UBA2784
CCGGCGCCCACAATCACGGGCTTGGGGATGGGGATCGCCCAGCCGCCTTCCGGCTCGCCCTCGTCGCGGCTGCGCGCGGCGATCTCGGTTTCCTCGGTCTCGGGCTCAACCAGCTCCGGCTCGCGCATGGCTGCCAAGCCCACAGAGGCATCGGCCGGCTTGGCGCGCGGCAGGATGATGTCGCCTGAAACGTCCATCGCCACCGCATCGGCCACGGGCGCTGCGGGCGCTTCAACCGAGGCAAGTGCCACCGGCGCGCCGCTGCGGGCGATCGCTGCCACCTGCATGTCGGGATAGATGAAGCCGCGCGTCTTGTAGCGGCGGGCGCCATAACGCTGGGTCGGCGTGTGCCACACGCGCACTTCGCTCCAGTCGTTGTTGGGCGATACGTCAATGACCGGCTGGTCGAGATAGATTTTCTCGTCATTCAGCCAGTTGGCGTGGTCGATCACGATGGTCCGGCTGTCGATGACACGGGTCACGACGGCGACATGGCCGCGGCGCTGGCCGCGATAGCCCTTGAGGACCAGAACAGCCGAGGCGGCCGGCATGGCGTCNNCGCTCGGGCACCAGGGCCATCACCAGCGTGCCGGCAATGTCGAACACGCCTTCAACAGCATCGCCGATGTAACGGGCGATGCGGACCCGGGGTTTCACGCCCGAGCCATCATCCTCATAGAAGCTCTCTCCACGCGACAGCGACAGGCTGCCGGAGGAACATGCGCTGAGGGCCAGGCTCGCAGCCATTGCTGCAGCCACAGTCAGCCATGCGCGGGCAAAATTGGCCCGTGATGTCATTGAACCCCACAGATGTCCGTCTCAACTGGCCGCCGGAATGGCGGAAACGTGCCGGGTCCGTCAACTTAAACTTCCGGACATGTTACTCTGTAGGCATGCACAAAAGGGGAACGAGCATTGAATCCAAATGGTTTTCAGTGTGGCAAAAAAATGGCTTGCGCTCTCTCAAAGGACGTGTCGCATCCTGATTTCAACTATAAGATGTATCTCTACGAGCCTGCCTCCCGGGCGATCAGGGCAGCAATCGGATCGTCTGCACCATCGCCGCCGCCCAGCTCGACGTCGTCAGTCCCCTCGTCTTCGACATAGATGTCGCGCGGTGCGTGGCGGGTGGGGCCTTCAGGCAGGATGAAGCCCTGCACGTCATAGGTGCGCGCGCCATAGCGGTTTGACGGCACGTGCCAGACC
>DEIC01000034.1:9856-10717 GCA_002352285.1 Alphaproteobacteria bacterium UBA2784
GTGTTGGCATTGCCATAGATCTCGATGCCCGACTGGGCGCGGGCATAGGGCACGCATTGCAGGGGCGATGCAGGGGTAACGACGCGGGGATGGGCGTCGGGCCGCCCGCCATCATGGGTCTCATGCCGGTCACGGAACTCGGGGCGGCCCGAGGAGCCGCACGCCGACAGAACCACTGCCGCCAACACCAGAACCGCACCACGCCATACGCCGCGCATCACGCCACTCCAGACAGAACCAATCCGAACTGCACGCAATCTCGCGCATTCGTCTCAAATCTGCGTTGAACTGGAAGGCCAAATTTCGCAAAGCGCGGCAAGGTTAATGGCGGTGCGCGCGCATATTATTGGCGGAACTTTGCGGCCGATGTCCGGCATAAGGTAAATGAGAGGGGCGAGGGCGACACGGCATCGATGCATTGCGTGGTTCGACGAAGGCTCACCAAGAGGGAGGCAGTGCGATGCAGTTCTGCCATCAACCCACCTCCTCTTTCTGTGCCTTCGTCGAAGAACGCACAGCTTGAATGCAATCCGAGCATGGGGACCACTGCAGAAACATAGTGCTGCACCTTCAATCAAGCGTCTGACGATAGCGCAACATTGCGACCGTGCCTGCAAAGAGGATGAAGGCAAGGATCGGCCAGACCTCCGGCAGCGTTTCAGCGACGCCGTTTCCTTTGAGCAGAATGCCGCGAATGATCCTCAGGAAATGGGTCAGCGGCAGCACCTCGCCGATCCATTGCGCCCACAGGGGCATGCCGCGGAACGGGAACATGAAGCCCGAGAGCAGCAAGGACGGGAGAAAGAAGAAGAACGACATCTGCATCGCCTGCATCTGGCTCTTGGCGACGGTTGAGAACGT
>DEIC01000037.1 GCA_002352285.1 Alphaproteobacteria bacterium UBA2784
TATGCGGGGTGAGGGCACGTGGGGGCATGTTGATGTTCTTGCGCCTCCCCCGTTTTTGGGGGAGGCACGATCCGCTTTTGCGGATCGGGTGGGGGGCACCATTGAAAAGCTCATTGCAGCGTCCCGCAACCCCACCGGACTTGCGTTTCGTGCAAGTGCACTCACGCAAGCCCCGCCTCCCCTTTAAGGAAAGGGGAGGCACACATCATCGATTGGCACCCACCCTTACTCCACCGGCGTTACGCGCAGCACCTTGCCGTCATCTTCATCCGTCAGCACATAGAGCGCCCCATCCGGCGCCATGCGCACATCGCGCAGGCGCTCCTCGCGCTCGGCAAGAAGGGAGTATTCGCCCACCACCTTGCCGCCCTCCATGTCGAT
The DNA here is from genome assembly GCA_002352285.1 of Alphaproteobacteria bacterium UBA2784. GTDB lineage: Bacteria > Pseudomonadota > Alphaproteobacteria > Micropepsales > Micropepsaceae > UBA2784. The sequence goes on from DEIC01000037.1 coordinate 382, forward strand.
GCGGCGCAGATCGGTTGAGACAAGGGCGGCTACGATCAGATCACCCTTCCACCCGGCAAAAAGATCGCCCGTATAGACGCTCATGCCCGCAGGCGCGATGGAAGGCGTCCACACATAGAGCGGCTGTTCCATGCCCGGAAGCTCTGTATAGGGCGTGATGATCGCACCAGAATAATCAAGCCCGTAGGTGATCGCTGGCCAGCCATAATTGCGGCCGCCCTCGATCAGATTGATCTCATCGCCGCCCTGCGGCCCGTGCTCATGCGCATAGATCCGCCCATCCAGCGGATTGAACACGATCGCCTGCGGATTGCGGTGGCCATAGGTGAAAATCTCGCCCCGCGCACCCTCACGCCCCACAAAGGGATTATCAGCCGGGATGGAGCCGTCCGCATTCAGCCGCACGAACTTGCCCAGATCGCTGTCGAGCTTCTGCGCCTGTTCGCGGAAATTGAAGCCATCACCCAAAGTCAGCACGAATGTGCCGTCGGGCAGGAACACCATGCGTCCGCCATAATGCTGCGGCGTATCCTTGGTGGGATATGCCGAAAAGATCACGGCGACATCAAGAAGCGCATGGGCAGCCGCATCATAACGCGCACGCGCGACCGTTGTCGCCGAAGCGCTGTCATCGCCTGATGAGTAGGTGAGATAGATCGTCTGGTTCTGCGCAAAATCAGGATGCAGCACCACATCCAGAAGCCCGCCCTGCCCCGACACGAAGGTTGGCGGCACATTGGCCACCGGATCAGGCAACAGCGCGCCATCGCGGATGACGCGCAATCCCGCATTGCGCTCGGTCACCAGCATGGACCCGTCGGGCAGGAATGCAATGCTCCACGGATGATCGAGGCCGGCAGCAATTTCCGTCACCTGATAGCGCGACGGATCGATGATTTCGACGGCCTGGGCAGGCGCCGCAGCAAGAACCGCAGCAAAGACCGGCAGGGCCAGAACAATGGGTCTCATGGGGGAACCTTGAAAAGGGGGCGCACAACAGCGGGACAGGCAAGGGGAAGGACTCTGGCGAAGGCCCGGTCAAAGAACAAGGCCCCGCTTGCCTTGCAACGGGTCGATAAGCCGCTAATCTCTTGGCCGCCCACCGGGAGAAAGCCCAAATGGTTCGCGTAATTCTCGCCTTCCTGACTGCCGCCGTGATTGCTGCGGCGCTGGGCTCCAGCGCCTCCACCCACTTCGTGATGGAGGGCCTGCGCGACATCGGCGTTGCCATTTCGTCCGATCAGCAGATCGCTGCGATGTGGCACGACATCAAGGGCATGGCGCCGCTTTATGCAGGCATGCTTTCGCCCGGCCTCATCATTGCATTCGTCGCAGCGCATTACGTGTCAAAAGTGATTGGCTTGCGCACGCTGGTCTTCATGGCCGCAGGGGGCGTTGGCGTCGGCACGACATTGTTTTCAACCAGCGAGATCATGGGCCTGATGCCGATTGGCGGCGCGCGCACCGATCTTGGCTTTGGCGCGCAGGCTGCTGCGGGCGCTGCTGCCGGTCTCATCTTTGCACTCCTCAAAAGGGCCTGACTGCCATGGACATGCTGATCGACAAGAAAAATCTCTCTGCGGTGACGTTTGCCGCCGCGCCAAAGGCAACAGAGCGCCCCCTCAATGACGGCGAGATCTCGGTCTCCATCGATAAATTCGCACTCACCGCAAACAACCTCACCTATGCGGTGTTCGGCGATGCGATGAATTACTGGAAATTCTTTCCGGGGCCCGACGGCTTTGGCCGCGTACCCGTGTGGGGCTTCGGCACCGTCGCCAAAAGCCGCCACCCCCAGGTGAAAGAGGGAGACCGCTATTACGGCTATTTCCCCGTCGCCTCATCGGTTGTGATGAAGCCCGATCATGTGAACGCACATGGCTTCACCGACGTGATGCCCGCGCGTCAGGGCGGCGCCCATGCGTTCTACAACAATTACGTGCTGACCAGCGCCGATCCCGCCTATGACCGCGCGCACGAGGAATATCAGGCCCTGTTCCGCCCGCTCTTCACGACGTCCTTCCTGATCGCCGACTGGCTGTCGTCGAACAACTATTTTGGCGCCAATGCCGTCATCCTCTCCAGCGCTTCATCGAAAACATCGTGGTGCACGGCAGCCTTGCTCCATGCACGCAAGGATGTGGAGGTTGTGGGCCTGACATCAGAGGCAAACACGCGCTTTGTCCAGGCCCTCGACATCTATGACCGCGACATCGCCTATGGTCACGAAGCCATGCTGCATCCCAACCCCAGCATCTTTGTCGATATGGCAGGCAACGCCGCAGTCCGCGAGGCCGTGCACAAGACATTGGGCAAAAACCTCGTCAAAAGCGTTGTGGTCGGCGGCACGCATTGGACCAAGGGCGGCCCCGCCGCCAATCTGCCCGGCCCGCAGCCTGAGTTTTTCTTTGCACCTTCGCATGTCGAGACGCGCATCAAGGAATGGGGCGCTGCCGGATTCCATTCCCGCCTGGGTGAGGCCTGGCATCGCGTACTGCCCCGGATTCAGGAGCAGGTGCATGTGCGCACTGGCCACGGCGAGAAGGATGTAGCGCGCGTGTGGGGGGAACTCGTCACCGGCAAGGTCAATCCTGCCGACGGCCACATCCTGTCGCTCTAGGCCGATGCGCTATCTTCACACCATGGTCCGCGTGGGCGACCTTGATGCCGCCCTCGATTTCTATGTGCGCAAGCTGGGCCTGATTGAGCGCCACCGCAGCGAGAACCCGCAAGGGCGCTTCACGCTGGTCTTTCTTTCGGCGCCCGAAAGCCCGGATGCGCAGATCGAACTGACGTACAATTGGGATGAGAAGGAATATGCAGGCGGCCGCAATTTCGGCCACATCGCCTTTGCGGTGGATGACATCTATGCGCTGTGCCGCCGCTTGATGGAGATGGGTGTCACCATCAACCGCCCGCCGCGCGACGGGCGCATGGCCTTTGTGCGCTCGCCCGACAATATCTCGATTGAGCTTCTGCAAAAGGGCGCGGCCCTGGCGCCTGCAGAGCCATGGGTTTCCATGCCCAACACGGGAAGCTGGTAGGCCGAAGAAATGGATATCCTGATTGCAGGCGGCGGCATTGGCGGACTGGCAGCCGCCCTTACCCTGTCGCGCAATGGTCATCGCGTGCGCGTGTTCGACGACCGCGCGCCGGATGCGGCTGATGTCGGCGCCGGCATCCAGCTCAGCCCCAACGCCACACGCGTTCTTGCATCATGGGGACTGGGGGAGGCTGTCGATGCGCAGGCCTTTTATCCGCAGCGCATCAGCCTGCGCGACGGCCGCACGCGGCGCCGTCTGATGAGCCTGACGCTGGGCGAAAAATTGCGCGCGCGCCATGGCTTCCCCTATCTCCATATCCATCGTGGCGACATGCGCCGGATTCTTCTGGAGGCCGTGATTGCCGCATGCGGCGATGTGGTGAGCGCAGGCACGCGCGTGACCGGCCTCTCGCAGGTCGAGGGGCGGCCCCGCCTTCATCTGGCCGATGGGATGCATGCCGAAGGTGATGTGGTGATCGGCGCCGATGGCCTGCGCTCTGCCATCCGCCATGTGCTTTTTGGCGCCGACCGCCCGCGCTTTACCGGCTATGTCGCCTGGCGCGGCCTTGCCGATGCGGCGCGCGCGCGCCACCTCAACATCGAACCCGAAGCCGCCAGCTTCATGGCGCCCGGCGCACATGCCGTCACCTATTTTGTGCGCGGCGGCCATGCCGTCAATTTTGTCGGCGTCTTTGAGCGCACTGACCCGCCCGAAGAAATCTGGGAAAACGAGGGCGCACGCGCAATGCTCGCCCGCGACATGGCCCCGTTCCACGAGGATTTGCGCGAGCTTTCAAGCCTGATTGAGCGCCCCTTGCTGTGGCCGCTGTTTGACCGCATGGCCCTGCCGCGCTGGAGTGCCGGTTGCGCGACGTTGCTGGGCGATGCCTGCCACCCAATGCTGCCGTTCCTTGCGCAGGGCGCCTGCATGGCGATTGAGGATGCAGCGGTTCTGGCGCGCTGCCTTGAAAATGTTTCGGGCGCAAACGCAATCAGTGGCGCCCTTCAGCGCTACGAACAGGCGCGAAAGGCCCGCACGGCGCGCGTGCAGGCGGAAGCCCGCGCCCAGGGAAAATTCTTTCACGCGAAGGCCACGCCGATGCGCGGCCTCACCCGCACCATCATGGGGCTGGGTTCCGGCCTTGCACCCAATCTGGCATTGTCGCGCTATGACTGGCTGTGGGGTCATGATGCGCTGACCGCCGCCCTGCCCGCCTGAGGTCAGGCTGTCGGATGCATCCATCTCTTTCACCTCCTCCGCAATTTGTTGCGGGGGAGGTCAGATCGCGCTTGCGATCTGGGTGGGGGCCATTGTTTCCCGCCAGTTTCCCCCACCCGCGATGCGGAGGCATCGCTGGCCTCCCCCGCGTGAAAACACGCGGGCGGAGGCGGAAGGAAACGCGATAGTGTCGCGCAAACTCAAAAGCCTCGAGAAGTGTGAAGCAAGGACTCGGGATCAGGGTGTGATCGGCCTTCCCGCCGGATAGTCCACATAGTCGCGATGCTCGATCACCTTGCCACCGGCCACGCGGATGATGGTCACGATGGGATAGGCATAGCGCTGGATTTCGCCCTTGATCCGCACTTCCGACTGCACTTCGCCAATATAGGCAACATCATGCATGCCCGCGATTTTGGTGGTCACCACATAGGGAACGCGCACAAGACCATAATCGGTCTTGAACGAGGCAATGCCGGCCAGAATGGCGTCGCGCCCCTGAAAGTCGAAGGGAGCGGCAAAACCAGGCATGTCATAGGATGTGGGGTCAAAAAACCGCGCATCATCCGCATAGAAACCGGTCAGCGCCGCCTCATCCAGTTCCTGATAGGCCGCCATATAGGCATCCGCAACTGCGATGGTTTCAGTGCGCGGATCAGGCGCCGCTTCCTGCGCCCGGACTTGGGGAGAAAGCATCAGAACGATCAAGGCGGCAGTAGCAGCAAAGCGGCGCATGACAATCTCCGGCAGCAGGAATGCAAAGGAACGCGCGAAGCATTGCCCCGCGCGCCCCTGCCGCAAAATCACATTCCGGTCATGCCGCTGGAGTGGCAGTCCGTCACACGGTCTGCGCGCCGCCACTGCCTTTGATGGCAATGCGGTTGGCGGGTTTGGCCAGAGGTCCGGTACGCGGCACGAAAATGTGCAGCACGCCCTTCTCGAACTTGGCCTCCGCCTTGGCTGCATCGGTTTCAAAGGGCACGGCGAACTGGCGCAGGAACGTGCCCTGCGAGCGTTCAATCACGTGATACTGCTTCTTCTCGTCTTTCTTCTGGCTCTCGGCCTTGTGTTCGGCCTTGAGCGTGAGAAGGCCATCCGCAAGATCAAGTGTGATGTCCTTTTCGGCGATGCCGGGCAGCTCGGCTGTGATCTCAAGCCCCTTGTCGGTTTCAGCCACGTCCACTTTGGGCGACAGGAAACCATTCCCGAAGCTGCCAAGCGAAGGGAAGCCGCGCGAAAAATCGTCGAACAGCCTGTCCATCTCGCGCCGCATCGCGCTGAACGGGTCATCTCCCGGACGCGACAGGGAGGAGCCGCGCCCAAAAGGAATCAATGATCTGAAGTCCATCATCCGCCTCCTTCTGGCCAGGATTGTTGAAAGGCCGGGCCCAACGCCCGGTCACCAGAAAAGATGTGGCGGCGATGCCGCGCGTTCAAGTGACAGGAAGATGTTTGACCCGCATCAAGGACCGTTGCAGGTCTCCAGCAGATGCTCAACACTGGCGGTGTCTGTCACGCCGCCACGCGCGGGCGCGGCCCGACATAAAGCGAACGCGGACGGATGAGGCGTTTGGTTGCCGCCTGCTCGCGTGCATGCGCAATCCAGCCGGCCACGCGCCCCATCGCAAAAAGCGGCGTAAAGGCAACACGCGGCACGCCGAGCGCCTCCAGGAGCAGCGCCGTATAGAACTCGACATTCGTATCGAGCGCCCGTGCAGGATATTTCATCCTGAGGCGCGCGATCGCCGTGCGCTCGATCTCTTCGGCAAAGGCAACGCGCCCTGCATTCTGCGGGAAAAGCCGGAGCGCAGCTTTCAGCGCATCGGCACGCGGATCGCGCACGCGATAGATGCGATGGCCAAAGCCCATCAACCGCTCGCCGCGCGCCATGGCGGCGTCGATGAAGGACTCTGCAGCGTCAGGCGTGCCGATCGCATCCAGCATGTCGAGCACCGGCCCGGGCGCGCCGCCATGCAGCGGACCTTTCAACGCACTCAATCCCGCAATCACCGCCGAGCCGATCCCCGCCGCCGTTGAGGCCACCACCCGCGCCGCAAAGGTGGAGGCATTGAGCCCGTGATCGGAGATCGTCACCAGATAGCGGTCGAGCGAGGCGGCTTCCGCCGGGCTCGGCGGCGCCCCGCGCATCATCCGCAGGAAATCGCCCGCATGCGAAAGCGCCGCATCAGGTGCAATCGGCATTTTGCCGTCCGCCTTGCGGATGGCCGCCGCCGTCATCACGGCAGCGCCCGCCGTAAAGCGCAGCGCCGTGTTGAGATCATCACCGTCACCCAGAAGCGAAAGCCCGGCACGCAGTGTTTCAATCGCCGAAAGGCCTGAGGGCAGATCCTTCACGCGCGCTGATGCCGCAAGCCGCGCCTCCCCCAGCATCGCCTTCAGCACATCGGGCGGCGGCAAATCGGCAAAGAACCCCTGCCAGAGAAGATGGATCACCTCCTCGAAGCTGAAATGTCCCGCCAGCGCCGAAAGCTCATGCCCGCGGATGACAAGACGCCCGTTCTCGCCATCAACGTCCGAGAGCACGGTTTCGGCCGCCACCACCTGTTCCAGACCCGCATCCATGGAATTTCTCCGTTCGCTGCACTGCACATGCACGCCATCCCACGCCCGGTCCTTGCAGCCGTCAATATTGATTCATATAGTCAATATATGAAATGGCTCACCCGTGACAGCGCCGCCCGCCGCCTGGGCGTCAAACCGGCAACCCTTTACGCCTATGTCAGCCGCGGTCTCATCAAGGCCGCGCGCCGCCCCGGCCATGCGCGCGAGAGCCTCTATGCCGCCGCTGATATTGACGCGCTGCTCAACCGGCACGGCGATGCCCGCCGCCCGCGCGAGATTGCGCGTCACGCCATGGCCTGGGGTGAACCGGTTCTGGAAAGCGCCATCACGCTGGTGCGTGACGGCCGGCTTTTTTATCGCGGTCACGATGCAGTGCGGCTGGCCCAATCCGCGACGCTGGAGGAAACCGCGCGTCTGCTCTGGGGCATTGAAGGCGCGTGGGCGCCGCCACGCCCGCGCCCGCTGGCCATTACGGGATCAACGCCCCGCGCGCGCGGCCTTGCCTTTCTTTCGCGCCGCGCTGCCGACAGCCCGCCATCGCAGGGCCGTGCGGCAACGCATCTGGCAGAGGAAGCGCATGCCCTTCTGACCGGCATGGCCGATGCGATGACGAATGAGCCGGGCGATGCGCCCTTTCATGTGCGCTTGCGCGCCATGTGGAATTTGCGCCCGCGCGATGCGCAATTGATCCGCCGCGCCCTTGTGCTGGTGGCCGATCATGAATTGAACCCGTCAACCTTTGCCGTGCGCGTCACCGCCTCAACCGGCGCATCTCTGGCCGCCGCCTGTCTTTCAGGCTTTGCCACGCTGACTGGCCCGCTGCATGGCGAGGCTGCGGCCCGCGCACTTGTCTTCCTTCAGGCCTGCGACCGGCAGGGGGCCGCAACGGCGCTGCACGATCTTCTGGCGCGTGGCGAAGCGCCGCCCGCCACCGGCCATACGCTCTATCCGCATGGTGATCCGCGCGCCGCCGCCCTGCTTGCCGCGCTCAAGCCGCGCCAGCTGATTGCGCAGGCGATCAGTGCCGCCGAGGATGTAACCGGCAAGCCCGCAAATATTGATATGGCGCTGGCGGCGCTCACCCTGCAGCTTGATCTGCCGCCTGATGCGCCCTTCGTGATTTTTGCCGCCGGCCGCATGGCAGGATGGCTTGCTCACGCGATGGAGCAGTGCACGATGCGCTCGCCGATCCGCCCGCGCGCAACCTATGTCGGGCCGTCACCGGAAGCGTGAGCTTATTGGGGATCAGCCGGCCGGTTGTCGCGGTAACGCGCCTGAACCCACTTCATGCCGGGATGATCCGCATAGCGCGCATGCAGATCGGCCATCGCCTTGGGCACCGGCGGGCGCGGACACATGTCGGGATGATCGAGCACGCATAAGGGCGACATCAGCGCCGCCGCAGCAAGATCGGCAACTGAAAACGCATCACCGACGAGATAGGGTTTTGCCTTTGTCTCGGCAGCAATCCAGTCCAGCGCCTCGGCAACCAGTTTCTCGGAGCGCGCAATGTTTGCGGAATTGACCCCGTTCAGCCTGCGCACCATCGGCACCGCACGCGGCACGGCGCGGCGATAGATAAACCGCTTGAGCCATTTCTCGCCATGCCCGAACAGCCGGACCATGTAATCCAGCTCATCGACAAGCACGCCAAAGACGATGCTGCGTGTCGCAGGCCCGATGTCATCATCAAACCGCTTTTCGATGGCCAGCGCCTGCGCACGCAATGCCGCATCGGCGGGATAAAGCGGCGGCGCGGGCTTGAGCGCCTCCAGCGCCGCGATGATGGCAGATGTTCCGGCAATCGCCTTGCCGTCAATCACCAGCACCGGCGTTTGCCGCTGCCCGGACATTTCCTGCATCGGCCTGGCATGAAGCCCCGGCAGGTACGAAATGCGCTTGTGCTTCAGCCCCTTCCACGCCAGCGCCCAGCGCACCTTGTCGTTGAAGTGCGACGCGCGGAACTGATGCAGCACAATATCGGGCATGGAGGCAACCTTTCTGCTGGATGCCAATACTCTAGCCAGAGGGTGCCGCAGCGCCAGTGCCGCATTTGCCGACCTTCATGGCGGATTCCGCCTGCAGGGCAGCCTTTGAAACCCGACCGCAATCCCCTAATCTTTGCCGATCGGCATTGAAATAACGGGTGGACCCCATCCATGACCAGCGGACATTTCGACGTATTGATCGTAGGCGCAGGCATTTCCGGCATCAGCGCCGCCGTGCACCTGAAGCTGCACAGCCCGGGCAAGACCTTCGCAATTCTGGAGGGGCGCGAGGCGCTGGGCGGCACCTGGCATCTTTTCCGCTATCCCGGCATCCGTTCTGACAGCGACATGCACACGCTGGGCTTCACCTTCAAGCCGTGGACCGAGGCAAAGTCGATTGCCGATGGCCCCTCGATCCTCAAATACATGAACGAGACGGCCGACGAATATGGCCTGCGCCCGCATCTGCATCTGAACCGCCTGGTCACGAAGGCATCGTGGTCGTCGCGCGATGCGCGCTGGACCCTGACGGTGACAGACAGGCAAAGCGGCGCAACAGAGAGCTGGAGCTGCAATGTCCTCTATATGGGCAGTGGCTATTACTCCTACAAAAAGGGTTACACGCCGGAGTTCCCCGGCTTTGCCGATTTCAAGGGCAAGGTGATCCATCCCCAGTTCTGGCCGGAAGGTTTCGACTACAGCGGCAAGAAAGTGGTGGTGATCGGCTCGGGCGCAACGGCGATGACGCTGGTGCCGTCAATGTCGAAAGACGCAGCCCACATCACCATGCTGCAGCGTTCACCCACCTATGTGATCTCGCGGCCTGACCGCGACGCGCTGGCGAATTTCCTGCGGCGCATCCTGCCCGACAGCTGGGCCTATCGCTTCACGCGCGCCAAGAACACGTTTTTCCAGCAATGGTTCTATCGCCGTACGCGCACGCATGGCGAGCAGGTGAAAAAGAAGCTGCTCGATGCCGCCCGCAAGGAACTGCCCGACTACGAGAATTTCGACAGGGATTTCGTGCCGCGCTACATGCCGTGGGACCAGCGCCTGTGCCTGATCCCCAACGCTGACCTCTTTGAAGCGTTGAAGGCAGGCAGGGCCTCCATCGTGACAGATGAGATCGAGACCTTTACGTCCAAAGGCATCAAGCTGAAATCGGGCAAGGAGCTGGACGCCGACATCATCGTCACCGCCACAGGTCTCAAGCTTGAGATCCTGGGTGAAGTCGCCTTTGATCTTGATGGCAGGAAAGTCGATTTCGCTGAAACCGTCACGTACAAGAACCTGATGTTCTCGGGCGTGCCCAATCTGGTGGCCACACAGTTCGGCTATGTGAATGCCTCATGGACGCTGCGCGCCGATCTGAATTCGGCCTTCCTCAGCCGCCTCGTGAACCATATGGGCACAACCGGCGCGACGCAGGTGGTGCCCGTGCTGCCGGCCGCCGATGCGGGCATGGAACATGTTCCCTGGCTCAAAGACTTTCCGGCGGGCTATTTCCTGCGCGACATGCACCGCTTTCCCAAGCAGGGCACGCACGAGCCGTGGCTGAACACGCAGAGCTTCTGGCACGACAAAAAGCTCCTGCTGGAGGATCCGATTGATGATGGCGTGCTGACATTCTCGGGCGCGACGGCTGATACGGCATCACCCGCGCGGCGTCAGGCGGCAGAATAAGAGGCAAACCGGAGATATGAGTGCCGCCCGGTTTCGCAAAGCAGCTCTCGCCCTTGAGGGAGCAGAAGAGAAAAGCCACATGAACCACCCGGATTTCCGGGTGGGTGGCCGCATCTTTGCGACATTGGGGCCAAAGGAAGCCTATGGCGTCGTGCTCGTGACGCCAGAAGAGCAGGCCTTGCTGGTGGAAAGCACGCCTGAGGCGTTTCGGCCGCTCAAGGGCGCCTGGGGGGCGAAAGGCGCAACCGAAGTCATCCTGGCAAAGGCAGATGCGACGGCATTGCATTCAGCCCTCACCATGGCGTGGCGTGCACGCGCAAAGGCAGCGAAGCCAGCTGCACCGGAGCCGCGCACAAAGTCTGCGCGGCCCCGGCGTTCGCCCAGTCGCTCAAGCTGAACCGCGCGCGATCACCCGCCCGACTTGCGCCCGTCGATCGAAAGCGCGCCGCCGCCAAANNGCAATCAGCAGCACGCCGCCCACCACCTCAAGCAGAACGGTCGCCCAATAGGCAATATCCGCCAGCGGAATGCCAACCGAAGCAATCGCCGCCGTCGTCTCGACCGGCGACTGGAATTTGCTGATACCGCTCAAGATGAAAATCGCGGCCAGCAGAACGCGGCCAAGAAGTGCGACAAGTCCGTTCATGTGTTTCCCCCCGGAAAAAAGCGCTGCATCTTGAGGGGGGCGGGCACGTCATGCAAGGGCGCACGGCAAGATTGCCAGGCGCCCCTGCGTCCTCACCCGTACTTGAACTCCTTGCCATCGAGATTGACGGCGGGAAGCTCGTTGCGCTCCTTCCAGTAATCCTGCGTGTGCTGCCAGATGGCATTGCTGCCGCGCTTGGGCATCAGATGCATCGCGCGCATCAGATAGCCGGGATTGAAATTTTCCGGGTCCATCCACGGCAGGATTTTCATGCCCTTGTCTTCGGGCCGCAAACGCACCTCAACCTGGCGCATCTTTNNTAGCCGAACACCCACAGCATGTTCGGAACGCCCGTAAACATCATGCCGCGATAGGTGATCGTGTCGGCAAAATTGACCTGCCTGCCGTCCACCGAAAAGGGAATGCCACCCAGGACCGAAAGGTTGAACCCCGTCGCCGTGATGATGACATCGGCCGCAAGCTCCTTGCCGGATTTGAGCCTGATGCCCTGCTTGGTAAAGCAGTCAATCTCATCCGTCTCAATGCTGGCCTTGCCGGAAAGAACAGCGCGGAAAATGTCGCCGTCGGGCACAAAGGCGATGCGCTGGCTCCACGGGCGATAGCGCGGCGTGAAGTGCTTTTCGATCATGTCTTCCGGCACGCCGCACATGCGCACGGCATCCAGCAGCTCCTTGCGCACGGCTTCCGGCTCTTCAAACGAGCGCCGGGTGAAATTGGCCTGATCGAAGAGGATCTTCCGGCGCACAAGATCGTGCACCACATGCTCGTCCACGTCGATCTGGCGCAGGATTTCGGCCAGATCATTCGCATTGCGACCGGGAACGAAATAGGTGGGGCTGCGCTGCAGCACGGTGACATGCGCACATTCATCAGNNTGGACGGCTCGTAATAGCCCTGGCACATCCAGAGAAAATTGCAGGTGAAGTTCTTCTGCGCGCCATCAGCAAGCTGAACCGCCAGCGTCCACTTCTTCTCTTTCGACGACCACGAAGCCGAAAGGATGCGGTGGCGATAGCGGATATGGCGGTCAAGCCGGCCCTCCTTGATCACCTCGCCCATGTAGGAAAGGATTTCCTGCGCCGTTGCAATCGGCGGTCCGACCCACGGCTTGAAGCGATAGCCAAAAGTGTGGAGGTCGCTGTCGGAGCGGATGCCGGGATAGGTGTGGATCGCCCACGTGCCGCCAAAGGTTTCGAGCGCCTCGAGCACCAGAAACGACGTGCCCGGCATTTCATGGGCAAGATGCCACGCCGCACCGACACCCGAAATGCCGGCGCCCGCAACGATCACGTCGTAATGCTCCACGCGCTTCTTGCCCGGCTTGGCTGCCGTCGGCTTCGCGACCACCTTGCGCAAAGGTGCCTTTGCCGCCGTGGCGCGCTTGGGCGCCGCCTTGCCACGCAGCGCCAAGCGCCGCGCGGACCCTGACGGGCGCGAAGTCTTTGATTTTGTGGCCATTTGGTGGATCTCCGGACCGGACGAGCGATGCCTGACAATGTGTCAGTATCCCCGCCCCCAACACAAGATCCTTGATCCAGGTCAGCCTAATCCTGTCCCGCGGCCATTGCTTTGAGGACTGTCCGGCGGCGTTTGATCGCCCGCCACAGGAGCCAGGCGGCGCCCGCCGGCATGGCCAGCACAATGCCGCCGCCCTTCATCGCGGCGCCGGTCAGGCTCATCCCGTCGGCCAGAGCCCACAGCATGGCCAGCGCCAGCGCCAGAGAGAGAAGGACAAGCACAAATATCACGGCAATGCCGTAGGGCCGCTGCCAGAAGCCCAACCCCTGTGTCAGGCGCGGCGGGCGCAAGCCTGAACTGGCAATAGCCGCCAGAAGCGCATCCAGAAACTGCCTGTGCCCCTCTTCATCAGCTGCCGGAATGATGCTTCCGGGCCGCGGCGTCATCTTGCTGGGAAGATGAAAGCGCCGCCCCGTATCGGTCTCGGCTTCGGCAATCACTTCCTTCCCCGCTTCGATGCGGCGCAGGGCCTTGAGCGAAGTAAAGGCAATGCGTGCATGGCGGTTTGGCGCAAAGCTGAATATGCGCCCGCGCTCCATGACCTCCAGCTCGCGCGCATGAATGGTCCACGCAAACTTCCGCAGCGAATAAAGCACAAGGACAATCATGCCAAGAATGACACCGCCCGACGCCGCCAGCACGGCATCCATCACCGCGTCAGACGCCATGTCGCTCATCAGCACGAGCGTGATGGCGCCGCCATAGGCGATGAGAAGCAGAAGCAGCCCCACCACCACAAAGGGCGCCCGCCGCCCGGATACTTCATACTGCATTGCCGGTTCTCCGCACGCTGGCCACCCACCCGCGCAATCAACGCAGAAAAGCAGTGCTTTCCCTGCGTCTGGCATTTGGCTAGAGGAAGAAAGTCGATCATGTGATGCAACGGCTGACAAGATGATGCACGCACTTGAACTGAAAATTCCCCCGCTCCTGCTGCTGGCGCTCTTTGCGGGCGCGGCCACCTGCGTTGGCATATGGGGTGATGGCCCGCGCTTTGCGTTCCCGGGCCAGCTGGCTGTCGCCATCGCTTGTGGCGCTTTGGGGACCGGCTTCATGCTTGCAGGCGTNNCCCATGTATCTCGGCATGGCGCTGGTGCTGACGGGGCTGATTGTGGCCCTTGGCCATGCCGTGAGTTTTCTGCTGGTCCCGGCTTTCATGCTGTGGCTGACACGATTTCAGATTGTGCCGGAGGAGCGCTTTCTCGCCACGCGCTTCGGGCCCGAATGGCAGGCGCTTTGTGCGCGAACCCGCCGCTGGCTTTAGGCCGGCACACGTGGCCCCGCACCGATTTTTGCTGTTGTGCCCGGAGCAACAGCCTCACTAGACTCCGCACGCTTTGCTTCGGGGGGAGCGCCAGCATGAAAGCGGATGATTCGGTGAATGGCGGCAAACACGTCATGTCACGAGAGGAAAAGCGTGTGGTGCTCGCCTCCTCGCTGGGCACGGTGTTCGAGTGGTATGATTTTTACCTCTATGGATCGCTGGCGGCCGTCATCGGCGCGCAGTTCTTTTCGGCCTATCCCGAGGCGACCCGCAACATCTTTGCCCTGCTCGCTTTCGCTGCCGGATTCCTGGTGCGCCCGTTTGGTGCGCTGGTCTTTGGCCGGCTGGGCGATCTTTTTGGCCGCCGCTATACGTTCCTCATCACGATTCTGGTGATGGGCGCCTCCACCTTCCTCGTTGGAGTGCTGCCCTCTTACGAGGCCATTGGCATTGCAGCCCCCATTCTGCTGATCGTGCTGCGCATGGCGCAGGGGCTGGCGCTGGGCGGCGAGTATGGCGGCGCGGCCATCTATGTGGCTGAACATGCGCCAAAGAACCGCCGCGGCTTTTTCACGTCGTGGATCCAGACAACAGCAACGTTGGGCCTGTTGCTCTCGCTGATTGTCATCATGTTCACGCAGATCATCGTGAACGCAAATTTTGAAAGCGTAACGGCGGCAGACGGCGCCACGCTTACCCCCTTTGCCGCCTGGGGCTGGCGCATACCGTTTCTGGTGTCAGCCGTTCTGCTGGGCTTCTCGATCTACATCCGCCTCAGGATGCACGAGTCCCCCGCCTTCCAGAAAATGAAGTCGGAGGGCCGCACGTCAAAAGCGCCTTTGCGCGAAGCCTTTGGCGAGTGGCGCAATGTGAAGATCGCGCTCCTCGCGCTGCTCGGCCTTGTCGCCGGGCAGGCGGTTGTCTGGTACTCGGGCCAGTTCTATGCGCTCTTTTTCCTGCAATCGATTTTGAAGGTGGACAGCTTTACCGCCAATGTGCTGATTGCCTGGTCGCTGATACTGGGAACGGGCGGCTTTGTGTTTTTCGGCGCGCTGTCAGACCGCATTGGCCGCAAGCCCGTCATCCTTGGCGGTTGCCTGCTGGCTGCAGTCAGTTTTTTCCCGCTGTTCAACCTTCTTGCCGCAACAGCAAATCCGGCTTTGGCCGAGGCGCAGGCGCGCACGCAGGTTGTGGTGGAGGTGGACAAGACAACCTGCTCGTTCCAGTTCAACCCGACAGGCACCGCAAAGTTTACCGGCAGCTGCGATGTCGCCAAGTCGGCATTGGCCCGGCTTTCGGTTTCCTATCAGGTGATCGATGTG
This sequence comes from Alphaproteobacteria bacterium UBA2784, assembly GCA_002352285.1. Lineage (GTDB taxonomy): Bacteria > Pseudomonadota > Alphaproteobacteria > Micropepsales > Micropepsaceae > UBA2784. The sequence continues at coordinate 15,669 of DEIC01000037.1, forward strand.
CCGGGTGCAGCGGCGCGCATCCGCATTGGTGAGCGCGTGGTTGAATCCTATGACGCAGGCGCCCTTGCCGGTGATGCGCTGAAGGCGCGCGCCGATCTTTTCACCCGCGAACTGGGTGAGGCGCTGGCTGGTGCCGGCTATCCGCCGGCCAGCAATCCCTCACTTGTCAGGATCGAGATTGATCCCAAGGCCGGGCTTTCCAACTTTGCCGGCCTCTTTGACATTTTCACCGGCCAGAAACTTGCCATCATCGGCATCCTGACGCTGCTCGTGCTTTTCGTGACCATGGTCTATGGTCCGATGGCGGCAGCTTTGGTGGAACTTTTCCCTACGCGCATCCGCTATTCCGGCATGTCGCTGCCCTATCACATCGGCAATGGCTGGTTTGGCGGGCTGTTGCCTGCGGCGTCGTTTGCGATGGTGGCGCAGACGGGCGACATCTATTTCGGCCTCTGGTATCCGGTAGCGATTGCCCTGATGACGCTTGTGATCGGCGCGTTTCTGGTGCCCGAAACCCACAAGCGCGACATCTATGCGGGGGA
>DEIC01000041.1:0-3611 GCA_002352285.1 Alphaproteobacteria bacterium UBA2784
GCTGATGCGCCCGAGGCGCGCCGCAAGGTGAAACAGTACTTCACGGCACTGCGCCGTCATGTCGAAGAGAATTTCGAGAATGTCGGCACGCGCTTTCCTGACGAGGCGCGCAAGATGCACTACGGCGAGACAGAAGACCGTCCGATCTTCGGTGATGCGACACCGGCGCAGGCGCGTGAGCTTGTCGAGGAGGGGATCGACATAGCGCCCCTGCCGGAGGCTGAACCGCTTGACACCTGACGCAATCCGCTTTGGCGCTGCAACTGACAAGAAGGCGCTTGAGGAGGGCGCCGTCTTTGCGCCCCGCTTTGATGCTGCCGGCCTCATTCCGGTAATTGCTGTTGATGATGCGACGGGTGAGGTGATGATGCTCGCCTGGATGAACGAGGCGGCGTTGCGTCTGACGCTTGCCACCGGCGAGGCACATTATTTCAGCCGCTCGCGCAATGAAATCTGGCACAAGGGCGCAACATCCGGGCAGATCCAGCGTGTGGTCAGCATGGCGACCGACTGCGATCAGGATGCGCTTGTGCTTCGCGTTGTGCCGCTGGGCGATGGCAAATGCTGCCACACCGGGCGCACGCATTGCTTTTACCGGCGGGTAGAAGTTTCAGCAGATGGCGCAACGCGCCTCAACTTCATTCAGAAATAACAAAGCTGTCGAGGCGCGCGCGCACCTTGGCCTCGGCGTCAGCAAGGCTGCGGGCCTGATCCTGTCCGATGGTGAAACTGAATGACAGGCCGTCGCGCCATGCCACCTGATCGACCTTGCAGGTGCCGCCAAAGCACGAGGCGATCCAGTCACTGCCATCGGCGCGGGTGTAGCGGGCAAAGAAGTCCCTTTCGCCCATCCGTTCAATAGCGATGACGCCCGGCACCAGCTCGCGGGCGATGACGGGCGCCAGCGTTGTGGCCAGAACGTCGCGGGCGATTTCCTCCTGCGCGTCTACCGAGGGCATGTCGCTGCGCATCGGCTGCACGGTGAAATAAACGCCACTTTCATACGAGCGCGGCGCCCCCCGCATCGCCTCGGCCTGCGCCATGGGCCTGACATCGGGCCACTGGCCCCACAGGAAGAGCGCATAGACCGGCGCGACGCGCACGGCGTTGGGTCCGATGACGGTCGTGCCATCGCTCGTGATCGTGCCGGGCACATGCTCGAAATGGCCGCGCGGGATTTTGAGACGTAGACCGGCATACTCGACTGTCAGCGGACCGGGCTCAGCAACCGGCACTGACGGTCTCGGATCGCCGGAAACGCCAGCCGAGCCGGGGGCGGAGGTGGCGCCCAGCTGCTGTAAAATCCAGTCAACGCCCGGGGCGGTGAGCCAGCCGGTAAAGCCTGCGAGCACTGCCAGCAGAAAAATGAAGGCCGCCCCGCGCACGCTCCACGCGATGCGGGCGATCAATTTCTTGCGGCGCGCGGCCGCCTCGTCGATGGGGTGATAGGGATCAGTCATTGCGGCGAAGAAGCGGTGTGGGGCGTACCGGTGCGGGCCCAGGTCAGCTCGGCCATGTAGTTTACATCGGTGTCTGAAGAAAGGCGCCAATTTCCGGAAAATGGTGAATAGACAACGCCGGTCAGACCGCCGATCTCAAGGCCGATGGCGGTTGCGTGCTCTTTCATNNTTGAACGTGCGGTTGAGGGTTGCAACCAGCATCAGTCCGCCGGGTTTGAGCATTTCGGCGCAGGCTGACAGGAAAAGGCGCACGTCGGCGACATGCTCCATCACCTCAAGATTAAGGATGACGTCAAAGCGTTCGCCGGATGCGGCCATCGCCTCAGCCGTGGTGGCGCGATAGTCGATGGCAAGGCCGCTTTCGGCGGCATGCGTCTTTGCCGTGCCGATGTTCCGGTCTGACGCATCAGCTCCCGTCACGTCAAAGCCCAGCCGCGCCATCGGCTCGCTGACCAATCCGCCGCCGCAACCAATATCGAGCAGGCGCAAACCGCCAAAGGGCGCGCGCGCCAAGTCATCGCGCCCAAAATGGGCAAGCGCACGCGCGCGAATATGGGCCAGACGCACCGGGTTGAAGAGATGCAGTGGCCGGAACTTGCCATGCGGATCCCACCATTCGGCGGCCATCGCCGAGAAGCGCGCGACCTCCGCGTCATCGACGGTGGTGGAAGTTGCCGTTGAGGTCATCTGCCCCTTGCTCCGGTTAAATCACTGCAGCAGCGCGTTGCGCCGCCGCGCGGCCACATTTAAAGAATAGGGCACAGCAGGACATCCGGAAAGCGCGACATCATTGCCGCCTTCTGAGGCGCGCGTCATGCCGGGCTGCATCTGCTTGGGAAATTGCGGGAATCATTGAATAAGGCCACAGGCGCCAAAGGGATCAGGCGCTGGGGCAGACGGTGGAGACGGGATCGCTGCGATGCCAAGGCTGGTGATGAAATTCGGCGGAACTTCCGTCGCCGGCGTTGCGCGCATCCGTCATGTGGCAAGCCTTGTGAAGCGCGAGGTGGACCGGGGGCACGAGGTTGCTGTCGTCGTCTCGGCCATGTCGGGTGAAACCAACAAGCTGATCGCGCTGGCGCGCGAGATGTCGCCGCTGCATGACGCGCGCGAATATGACGCGATTGCATCAACCGGCGAGAATGTCACCGCCGGGCTGCTGGCGATTGCGCTGGATGCCATCGGGGTTCCGGCACGCTCCTGGGCGGGGTGGCAAATCCCGATCCGCACCGACGGCATTCATGGCTCGGCGCGCATTACCGACATTGAGACCGATCTTCTGTGCGCGCGCATGGCGCAGGGACAGGTGGCGGTGATCGCCGGGTTTCAGGGCATCAGTCCGGAGAACCGCATTTCAACGCTGGGGCGCGGCGGTTCGGATACGTCAGCTGTCGCCATTGCCGCGGCCATTGGCGCGATCCGCTGNNCAGAAGATCGAGAAAATCTCCTACGAGGAAATGCTGGAGATGGCGTCGCTTGGCGCCAAGGTTCTCCAGACGCGTTCGGTGGAGCTTGCGATGGTGCATCGTGTGCCAACACAGGTTCTTTCCAGCTTCACCGATGCGCCCGGCACGCTCGTTTGCGACGAGGATGAAATCATGGAAAAGCGGCTTGTCAGCGGCATTGCCTATTCACGCGACGAGGCAAAGATCACGCTCGTCAAAGTGGCCGATCAGCCCGGCGTGGCGGCTGCCATTTTCGGGCCGCTGGCGGATGCGGGCATCAACGTGGACATGATCGTCCAGAACGTGTCGGAAGACGGCAAGTTCACCGACATGACCTTTACCGTTGGCCGCGCCGATCTCGACCGCGCGCTCAAGGTGATTGAAGAGAACAAGGCCGCCATCCGGCACCAGCGTGTCGTGTCTGACGCCAATGTCTCCAAGGTCTCGGTCGTGGGTGTGGGCATGCGCACGCATGCCGGTGTCGCTCAGCTGATGTTCAAGACGCTGGCGGAAAAGGGCATCAACATCCAGGTGATCTCGACCTCCGAGATCAAGGTAAGCGTGCTGATCGCTGCCGACTATACCGAGCTTGCGGTGCGGGCGCTCCACACCGCCTACGGGCTGGACGGGCCGTGACCACCGCGGCCGGCAATCCGCGCATCCTGCTCCGCCGCCTGCGCGAGATCATGGCGGAGCGCACGCCCGC
>DEIC01000041.1:3826-75551 GCA_002352285.1 Alphaproteobacteria bacterium UBA2784
GAAATGATTGCCTCGGGCGATCTCATTCCGCTTGGCGAACTTGAGGAAACCGGCATCCGCCGCGACCGGCCCTGGCGGGCGCAGGGAACCGCCTTTGCCGAGGGGCTTGCCATCGGCAATGCCGTGCTGCACGAGCCGCGCGTCAAGGTCGAACGCTTGATCGCCGAGGATGTGGAGGAGGAGCGCCGCCGCATCGAAAAGGCGGTAGAGGAGCTGCGCGCCTCGGTCGATGCGCTGATTGATGCGCATGATCCCGCGCATCCGGGCGAGTCGCGCGAGGTTCTGGAAAGCTATCGCATGTTTGCGCAGGACGCGGGCTGGGTGAACCGTCTGCGCGAGGCCGTAAATACGGGTCTTACGGCAGAAGCCGCCGTTGAGCGCGTTCAGTCGGAAACGCGCGCGCGCATGATGCGTCAGACGGATCCCTATCTGCGCGAGCGGCTGCATGATCTGGATGATCTCGGCAACCGGCTCTTGCGCCATCTGGCGGGGCTGGCGGATACGGCAGCGCTTCTGTCCATGCCGGAAAATGCGGTGCTGATTGCGCGTAACATGGGTCCGGCAGAACTTCTCGACTATGACCGGACGCGGCTCAAAGCCGTGTTGCTGGAGGAGGGGTCGCCCACCTCGCATGTCTCGATTGTGGCCCGCGCGCTGGGCATTCCGCTGGTCGGGCGCATTGAGGGGCTGGTCGATCAGGCTGATACCGGCAACTGGGCGATTGTCGATGGCGAGACCGGCGAGGTGCATCTGCGCCCCACCGGCGACATCCAGAATGCCTATCGCGCCAAGCTGGCGCTGCGCGCCCAGCGTCAAGCCGAATTTGCCGCCCTGCGCGACAAGCCTGCGGTCACGCGCGACGGTGCGATGGTTCAGCTTATGATGAACGCCGGGCTTTCGACCGATCTGCCGATGCTTGATGAAACGGGGGCGGAAGGCATCGGCCTTTTCCGCACCGAGCTTCCCTTCATGGTCAGTCACCGGCTGCCGACGCTTGCCGAGCAGACGCAGCTTTATGCCGATGTGCTGGCGGCGGCGGGGCCGCGGCCTGTCGTGTTCCGCACGCTTGATCTGGGGGGCGACAAGGTTCTGCCCTATGCCAAGCCTGACCCTGAAGAGAATCCGGCGCTGGGCTGGCGCGCCATCCGCATGGCGCTCGACCGGCCCGTGCTGCTGCGTTACCAGGTCCGCGCCATGCTGGCGGGGGCGCGGGGCAGACAACTCCGCATCATGTTTCCGATGGTTGCCCATGTGGCCGAGTTCCGGGCGGCGCGCGCGCTGGTTGAGCGCGAGGTCCGGCGTCTGGAGCGCCATGGCCATCAGGGCCCGGAATCCTTTGCCATCGGGACGATGCTGGAAGTGCCGTCGCTGGCCTTTGCGCTGCCTGCCCTTCTCAAGGAAGCCGATTTCCTTTCGGTGGGCACGAACGACCTGATGCAGTTCTTCTTTGCGGCTGACCGGGGCAATCCCCGGATCGGCGGCCGCTATGATGCGCTGGCGCCGGCGATGCTGCGCCTGATCGCGTCCTGTGTCGCTGCGGCCCGGGAGGCGGGCAAACCCCTTTCGGTTTGCGGAGAAATGGCTGCACGGCCGCTGGAAGCCATGGCGCTGGTGGGGCTGGGGGTCGAAACCCTGTCCATGTCGCCGCAGGCGGTGGGGCCGGTCAAAATGATGGTCCGGGCGCTCGACCGCTCCAAAGTGACCGATCTCATTAACGGTCTGATCGACAGCCCGGAGGCAAGCCTGCGGCCCCGCCTCAAGGAATTTGCCGACACGGCAAATATACCGGTCTGACGCATTTCCTTTGTTTGCCAGAGCCTTCTGGATTAGCTTATACGCCGTGAGGTCCGGCTGACCCATGACCCTTGCGTGACGCGGCTTCGGGGGCGCGCGGGGATCTGGTTTTATCCGCCGGCGCCTGTCTTTTGGTTTGTCAGTTGCAGCGGATCGCCACCCGATGACGAAAGTCACGCGTCTTTCCTTCGACAAGGGCACCGGGCTTGAAAGCCGCAGGCTGCACTTGCGCGAAATCAGCGAAGAATCTGCCACACCGCTCGACAGTGTCGGCGCCGATCTGCGCGCGGCACGTCTGCGCCTTGGCGAAGAGCTGGACTCGATTGCCAAGAAGCTGCGCATCAGGCGCGATCATGTGGACGCCATTGAGGAGGGCCACACCAACCGCCTTCCCGGCAAGACCTACGCCATCGGCTTTGTGCGCTCCTATGCTGAATATCTCGGGCTTGATGCCAATGATTGCGTGCGCCGCTTCAAGGCAGAAATTCAGGGCCGCACCGACATTCCCGATCTCACCTTCCCGGAAGTGACCCAGGATACGAAGGTAGCCCAGGGCTCGTGGATCATCATCGTCTTCCTCGCCATTGTTGGCGTGATCGGCGCCTATTATCTGGCGACGTCGGCGGGCAATCTGAAAGCGCCCACGACACCTGATGTGCCAGAGCGTCTGGCCAATGCAACGCCGCCTGCACCCGCGCCCGTGCCGGTGGTGCAGCCCAAGCCGACAACTGAAGCGCTGGTGCTTGAGGCAGCACTGGCAGGGGGAAAAATCATCCGTCCCGATGCGCCCGCTGAGGGTGCGTCGACAACAGCGGTGCCGCCGCCTGCGATTGCGCTTCCCGAGCCGCAGGAAATGTCCGGCCGCGTCTATGGCCAGAGCAACCGCACCTCGCGCATTACGATTGTCGCGCGTGAAGATGCCGAGTTGCGGGTCTCTGGCGCCGATGGCCGCGCGCTGATCGCGCGCCGCCTGCGCAAGGGTGACAGCTATCGCGTGCCCAGCGCCGATGGCGTGGTGTTGAGCGTGGCCGATGGCGGGCAGTTCGATCTGCGCCTTGATGACACCTATATCGGCCTTGCTGGCGCGCCCGGCATCGCTGTCGAGGGCATGGTCCTGTCGCCCGATACGCTGGCGGCGCGGCTGGGCTCGGGCCAGGAGTAAGACCCAACGTGTCCGAGATCAGGCCCTATCGCCAGATCCACCGCCGCAAAAGCCGCAAGATCATGGTCGGCAGCGTGGCGGTCGGCGGTGATGCGCCGATTTCCGTGCAGTCCATGACCAACACGCTGACGGCGGATGCCCGCGCTACCATCGCGCAGGTCAAGGCGCTGGAGGAAGCGGGCGCCGACATCGTGCGCGTCTCGGTGCCGGATGAAGACTCAAGTGCCGCACTCAAAACCATCGTGCGTGCGGCGCGCGTGCCGATCGTTGCTGACATCCATTTCCACTACAAGCGCGCGATTGAGGCGGCTGAAGCGGGTGCGGCGTGTCTGCGCATCAATCCCGGCAATATCGGATCACCTCAGCGCGTGCGCGAAGTGGTGCAGGCCGCCAAGGATCATGGCTGCGCCATCCGTATCGGCGTGAATGCGGGATCCCTTGAAGCCGACATTCTGGAGCGTCACGGCGAACCCTGCCCGGAGGCGATGATCGAATCTGCGCTCAGCCATGCGCGCATTTTGGAAGACAACGATTTTCTCAATTTCAAGATCAGCGTGAAGGCGTCTGACGTGTTTCTGGCGGTAGCCGCCTATCAGGGCCTCGCCGAGGCGTGCGACTATCCGCTCCATCTCGGCATCACCGAGGCAGGCGGCATGATCCCCGGCACGGTCAAATCCTCCATCGGCATGGGCATGCTGTTGTGGTCGGGCATTGGCGATACGATCCGCGTGTCGCTGTCGGCTGATCCCGTGGAAGAGGTGCGGGTCGGCTTTGACATGCTCAAGGCGCTCAATCTGCGCCATCGCGGCGTCAATGTGATCTCGTGCCCCTCCTGTGCGCGGCAGGGGTTTGACGTGATCCGCACGGTCGAGGCGCTGGAGATGCGCTTGAAGCACATCACCACGCCGATGACGCTGTCGATCATCGGCTGTGTCGTCAACGGACCTGGCGAGGCGACGCAAACCGACATCGGTTTTACCGGCGGCGGCGCGGGCGCGGGCATGATCTATCTATCGGGCAAACAGGCCTACAAGCTCGATAATGCCCGCCTGATCGACCACGTGGTCGAACTGTGTGAAAAGCGCGCGGCCGAGATTGAAGCGGCGCGCGGACATTCTCCCAAGGCAGCAGAATAGCGAGGCACAATTGCTGGCGCGCCGCAGGCCATCCGGCTTTGTGCGGCGGCGGCGGCAAGGTATTCATGCATCATGATTCCGGCCCACAAACTTGAGCGCATCACGCGGCGCTTTGACGAGATCGAGGCGCAGCTTTCGGCAGGTGCTGGCGATTTCGTGCGCCTGTCGCGCGAGCGGGCGCAGCTCAAGCCCGTGATTGAGGCGATCAACCATTATCTTTCGGCCGAGCGCGAGCGCAATTCGCTGGAGCAGCTGGCGCAATCCGGCGATGCAGAGATGGCGGGCCTTGCGCGCGAGGAGCTTGCCGAGCTGAAGGCGCGCCTGCCGGAGATCGAGACGGCGCTCAAAATCCGCCTTCTGCCCAAAGACGCTGCTGACGACAGCAATGTCATTCTCGAAGTGCGCGCGGGCACGGGCGGCGAAGAAGCCTCGCTGTTCGCCGCCGATCTGTTGCGCATGTATCAGCGCTTTGCGCAGCTGAAGGGCTGGCGCACCGAAATCCTCTCGCTTTCAGAGACGGGGCTGGGCGGCATCAAGGATGCGGCGCTGGAGATTGCAGGCGAGGGCGTCTATGCGCAGCTCAAGTTTGAATCCGGCGTGCATCGCGTGCAGCGCGTGCCGGTGACAGAGGCATCGGGCCGCATCCATACGTCGGCGGCCACCGTTGCGGTCCTGCCGGAAGCCGAGGACGTGGATGTGACGGTCAACGAGAGTGATCTGCGCATTGACGTGTTCCGCGCCAGCGGTGCGGGCGGCCAGCATGTGAACAAGACGGAAAGTGCGGTGCGCATCACGCATCTGCCCACCGGGCTGGTGGTGGCGTGTCAGGCGGAAAAATCGCAGCACAAGAACCGCGCCCAGGCGATGAAGGTTCTGAAGGCGCGCCTGTTCGACATGGAGCGTCAGCGTCTGGCCGATGCGCGGGCGGCAGACCGCAAGGGGCAGGTTGGCTCCGGCGACCGGTCGGAACGCATCCGCACCTATAATTTTCCGCAAGGGCGCGTGACCGATCACCGCATCAATCTGACGCTCTATGATCTTGATCGCGTCATTGCGGGCGACATGCTTTCGCGTTTCACCGATGCGCTGATCGCCCATGACCAGGCCGAGCGCCTTGCCGCCATGGAAGGCGATGCGGCGTGAGCGCGAAGATGGCGGTCAGCGCGGCTCTGGCGCGCGCGGCAGCGCGGCTGGGTGAAGCGCACATTGAATCCGCACGCCTTGACGCGCGCGTGCTGCTTGGCCATGTGCTGGGGGTTGATCCGGCGTCGCTGGTGATGGCGGGCGACGACATGCTGGATGTACGCGCGCTGGCGGCCTTTGGCGCGCTCGTCGAGCGGCGTGCGCGGCATGAGCCAGTTGCCTATCTGACGGGACGCCGTGAATTCTGGAGCCGCAATTTCGCCGTCACGCCCGATGTGCTGATCCCGCGGCCTGACAGTGAGACGCTGATCGAGGCGGCGCTGACGGTCATTCCCGATTATGCGGCGCGGTTGCGCATTCTTGATCTGGGAACGGGTTCAGGCTGCCTTCTGATCTCGCTCCTGCTTGAGTTCGGTGAAGCCGTGGGGCTTGGCATTGATGTAAGCGAGGCAGCGATTGCGGTTGCCCGCCAGAATGCGGCGGCGCACGGGTTGCGTGCGCGCGCGCAGTTTCGCGTCAGCGACTGGTTTTCGAATGTGGCGGGCAGCTTTGATCTCATCGTCGCCAACCCGCCCTATCTTGCCAAAGGCGAGATTGCCGGTCTCGACGAAGACGTGCGCGGCTTTGAACCCTATGGCGCGCTGGTGCCGCGCGAGGGTGGTGGCAGTGATGCGCTGGCCGCCTATCGCGCGATCATTGCGGGGCTTCAGGCCCATCTTTCGCCGGGGGGCCTTGTGATCTTCGAGGCGGGCAAGGATCAGGCGGGCGAAATTTCGGCGCTTCTGTCGGCTTCGGGCTTTGCCCCGGCAGGCATCTTCCGTGACCTTTCGGGCATTGGCCGGGCGGTTGCGGCAAGGCGGTAAACGGGTCTTTGACGCCGATTTCCTGTTGGAATGGGCCGTGTGAAAGGCTAGTTTGGCCTCCTTGCAGCCGGGCTTTTGCGCCGGTTGCGCCCGGCGCGCCTTAAGCGGGGCGGCGCGATCCCCCGGGCCCCAATCCAGCGGCCAGAGACATGTGCCGGACAGGTTTCGGCCAATGGCCACGCCCCTTTCACAAACGTCACGTCACGGACCGATAATGCGACCCAACAATCAGCATCAAGGCAATTTCAAGCGCGGTCGCGGCCGCGGCCGCAATGGCGGCGGTGGAGGAGGCGGTGGCGGCGGTGGTGGTGGTGGCGGCAACAAGCCACAGAATCTTCTGCACCGCTCGTTTGAATCGACCGGGCCGGACGTAAAGATCCGCGGCACGGCGCAGCAGATCTATGAGCGCTACCAGCAATATGCGCGCGATGCTGCGTCTTCGGGGGACCGCATCGCCGCCGAAAACTTCCTGCAATATGCCGAGCATTATTACCGCATCTATGCGGCGGCGCTGGCTGCCATGCCGCAGCAGAGCCGCCCACAGCCGGGTCAAGGCGGGCAAGCGCCGCAGGGCAGCGATCAGCCCGTCGTGGTTGAGACGTCAGGCGCGGTGCCGCATGGCGGCGGCAACGGCGCCGATGATGCCGGCAGCAGCGAAGGCGACGCGGAGCGGGGTTAAACCCGCTCAGGTGCGAAGCGTTGCTCCGGTGGCCTTGGCGACGGCGGCCACGATCTTTTGTGCTTCGGCGTCGATCTCGGCATCCGTCAATGTCTTCGTCATGGGCTGAAAGCGCACGGCAATGGCAACCGACTTCTTGCCATCGTCCACGCCGTTGCCCTGCCAGACGTCGAACACGCTGACGCGCTCGATCAGCTCCTTCGAGGCGCCCTGTGCGGCGCGCACGATGTCGCCCGCAGCCACGTTTGCTGCAACGACAAAGGCAAAATCGCGCTCAACGGCAGGGAAGTCTGACTTTACCAGCGGCGGTTTGGTGCGCGTGGCCTTGGGTTTGGGGCTGGGCAACGCGTCCATGAAGACTTCAAAGGCGGCAACCGGCGTTTTGATGTCAAACGCCTTGAGCACGTTGGGATGCAATTCGCCAAAGCGCGCGATCACGGTCTTTGGCCCCAGGCGGAACACGCCCGAGCGGCCCGGATGATACGTGCCCGGCGCCTCGGCTGCGATCTGGAGCGAGCCGGTGGGCACACCCAACGCCTCCAGCAGACCCAGCACATCGGCCTTGGCGGTGAAGACATCGGGCGCTGCGAGCTTGCCCGACCAGTGGCGCATGCCCGCGCCACTGCGCACGCCCGCGGCCACCATCAGCTGATCGCCCGGTGTGGAGGAGGCAAACTGCGGACCCACTTCAAAGAGCGCGCTGTCGTCAAGGCCACGCGCTGCGTTGCGTGCGACAGCATCCAGCAATGCGGGAATGATGCTGGGCCGCATCGCATCGAGATCGGCCGAGATCGGATTTTCGAGCAGCAGCGTTTCTGATCCGCCGAAAAGCCGCGCACGGGCCGACGGCACAAAGGAGTAGGTGACGCACTCGGCCATGCCGCGGCCCGCAAGGGCGCGGCGCGCATCACGCAGGCGGCGCTGCTCGCGCGTCAGGGCAGGCCGCGTGACGGCTGCTTCGCGCGGCAAAGCGGTTGAGGGGATGCGGTCGAGGCCATAAAGGCGCGCCACTTCCTCCACCAGATCCGCTGCGCCATGAATGTCGGGCCGCCACGAGGGAGGCGTGACCTTGAAGGGCGGCGCGCCTGCGATCACGCAACCAATGTCGCCGAGAAGGCGCAGTGTTTCGCTGGCGGGCACATCAAGCCCCGCGAGCTTTTTCACCATCGCCGGATCAAAGCTGATCTCGCGCCGCCATGCGGGTACGCCGCCTGCGATCACCACATCTGACGGCTCGCCGCCGCACCATTCGATGATGAGCCGGGTGGCGAGTTCAAGACCGGCAAGACAGAATTCAGGATCAACGCCGCGCTCAAAGCGGTAGCGCGCGTCGGAATTGATGGCGAGCTTGCGGCCTGCCTCGGCAATGCGCTTGGGATCGAAGAGGGCGGCCTCAATGAAAACGTCTTTGGTCGTTTCGGTGCAGCCCGTCTCAAGACCGCCCATTACGCCCGCGATGCCGCGTGCGGCCTTTTCGTCGGCAATCACGATCATGGCGCTGTCGAGGGCATAAGACTTCCCATCAAGGCCAATGATGCTTTCGCCCGCCGTTGCCATGCGCGCGCAGAGATCGCCGGTGAGCGTGGCCGCATCAAACACGTGCAAGGGCCGCGCATATTCCAGCGAGATGAGGTTGGTCACGTCCACCAGCGCCGAGATGGGGCGCAGACCCACGGCTTTCAGGCGCGCCTGCACCCAATCGGGGCTGGGACCGTTTTTCACACCACGCACCAGACGGCCCGCAAACATCGGGCAGGCATCTTTGTGCGCGTCGTCGAAGTTAAGCGCGGTCTTGATGGGAGAGGGGAACTTGCCCTTCACCGGATCAATGGCGCGCGTCTTCACACTGCCCAGACCGGCAGCCGCCAGATCGCGCGCAATGCCCGCCACACCATTGCAATCGCCGCGATTGGGCGTGATCGCAATGTCGATGACGGGGTCTTCCAGACCCAGCACCTTGGCAATTGGCGTGCCGATGGGCGCATCGGTTGCAAGCTCAATAATGCCGTCGTGATCCTCGCCCAGCTGCAATTCACGCGCCGAGCACAACATGCCGTTCGAGACGACACCGCGAATGGCGCCTGCCTTCAGCACCATGCCGGAAGCCGGAATGGTTGCGCCGACCGGTGCGAAAACGGCGGTCAGGCCCGCGCGCGCGTTGGGTGCGCCGCAGACGACTTCGATCTCGCCGTCTTTGGTGGCCACGCGGCAGACCTGCAATTTGTCGGCATTCGGGTGGCGCGCGGCGGTCAGCACCTTGGCGACCGTGAAAGCGGACAGCGATCTGGCGCGATCCTCCACGCTTTCAACCTCAAGCCCGATGCGGGTGAGCGTTGAAAGAATGGTGTCGAGCGGGGCATCGGTTTCCAGATGCTCTTTCAGCCATGAGAGGGTGAATTTCATCGTGTCAGCCCTCCCGCCAGCGAGGGTTGCTCCAGCAGCGAGAAGCCATAGTGCTTCAGCCAGCGCAGATCGCTCTCGAAGAAGGCACGCAGATCGGGCATGCCGTATTTCAGCATCGCCATGCGGTCCACGCCGCAGCCAAAGGCAAAGCCCTGATAGCGCGACGGATCAAGGCCGCAATTGGCGATCACTTTGGGATGCACCATGCCGCAACCGAGAATCTCCAGCCAGTCATTGCCCTGACCAAATTTCACTTCGCTGCCCGAGCGGTCGCACTGGATATCGACTTCGGCGGAGGGTTCGGTGAAGGGGAAGTGCGAGGCGCGGAAGCGCATCGTCACCGATTTTACCTCGAAGAATGCCTTGCAGAATTCTTCCAGCGTCCATTTCAGATGGCCCATGTGGGTGGACTCGTCGATGACGAGACCCTCTACCTGATGGAACATCGGCGTGTGCGTCTGGTCGCTGTCGCTGCGATAGGTGCGGCCGGTGACGATGATGCGATAGGGCGGCTTTTGCGCCAGCATGTGGCGGATCTGGACGGCGCTTGTATGCGTGCGCAGCACGTGGCGCGCGCCATTGGCATCGGGCCGCATGTAGAACGTGTCGTGCATCTGGCGCGCGGGATGTTCCGGCGGGATGTTGAGCTTGGTGAAGTTGTAGTCGTCCAGCTCGATGTCCGGGCCATCGGCCAGCTGAAAGCCCATATCGGCGAAGATCGCGATGATCTCGTCCGTCACCTGTCCCACGGGATGCAAACGGCCAGCGCCGGGGTCCAGTGGCTCCGTGCGGACGGGCAGCGTGATGTCCACGCGCTCGGTTTCCAGACGATGCTGGAGCGCGGCGGCGGCGAAGGCCTCTTTCTTGTCGGCCAGAGCCGCCGTGACGCGGTCCTTCAGGCCGTTAATGAGCGGGCCTTTCACTTTACGCTCATCTGCGCTCATGGCCCCAAGCGTTTTCAGGAGTTCGCTGACCGAACCCTTTTTGCCCAGGGCAGCAACGCGCACGGCTTCGAGGGCTGCATCATCACCCGATGCGGCGATCGCCCCCATGATTTCCTTTTCAAGACTGTCGATGTCGCTCATCTTCGCATGATCCGGGCAGCAGAAAGGTTGGCCGCGCAAGGGGTTTCCCCCTTGCGTGCGGTCCCCGCCGATTGACCGGGCGGATAAGCGTCAGGCTGCCTTGAGCTGCGCCTTTGCCTGGTCAACGAGGACCTTGAAGGCCTCAGGCTCGTGGATGGCAAGATCGGACAGGATTTTCCGGTCCACTTCCACACCCGCCTTGCTGAGGCCGTCGATAAATCGGCCATAGGTCAGCCCGTGCGCGCGAACGCCAGCGTTGATGCGCTGGATCCAGAGCGCGCGGAAATTGCGCTTGCGCAGCTTGCGGCCCTTATAGGCGTGCTGGCCGGCGCGATCGACCGACTGCTTGGCAACCCGGATCGTGCTCTTGCGGCGGCCGTAGAAGCCCTTCGCTGCTTTCAGAACTTTCTTGTGGCGGGCCTTGATGGTTGTCCCGCGCTTGACGCGTGCCATGTGATGTCCCCCCTCAGCCGTTCGGCAGCCAGCGCTTCACGCGCTTGGTTTCCGCTTCCGACAGCACGCGCGTGCCGCGGTTCTCGCGGATGTACTTTGACGAGTGACTGATCAGGCGGTGACGCTTGCCGGCGGCACCTGCTTTCACTTTTCCGCTCGCGGTGATTTTGAAGCGCTTTTTGGCGCCACTCTTCGTCTTGATCTTGGGCATTTTGCTCCTCCGGGATGAGGGGCCATAAAGACCCCGTCGGGCATTGTGGGCCGCCACGGCATGCCCTTTCAGGCCGGGCCGCCCCACAAAAGAGCGCGCGGTTTAGCCGAAGCCTCGCCGCAGTGCAAGATTGGCGGGTGGGGGCGCGTTAACCTTTGAACCGGGGGGTGGCAAGACCCCTAACCCCCAGGCCCGTCACGGCAAAAACGCCGCCGGATTGGGGAAAGCGTGCGAGGGTTTCGGCGTCCAGCCCGATACGGGCGGAAGTAACAAACAGAATATCGAGATCGGGCCCGCCAAAGCAGCAGCTCGTCACCAGGGGCGCGGGGATGGGAATGTGGCGCAGAATCGCCCCATCCGGCGCGTAGTGCGTGAGGCGGCTGCCCGCCCATTCGGCGCTGATGATGCTGTCATCTGCGGCCACGCACAGCCCATCGGGATAATGGCCATCTGGCGTTTGCGCAAAAATGCGCCGCGCGCCCGGTGTGCCGCTTGCCGCATCAAACGCCATTGCATTGATCGTGCGCCCGGCGCTGTCGGTAAAGAACATCGTGTGTTGATCGCGCGTCCAGCCCAGACCGTTCGTGACAACAAAGCCGAAGGGAAAACGTGTCACCGAGAGATCGGGATCAAGGCGGAAGAGATCGCCGGTCGCTTGCGTCTCGCCGTCATCCATCGTGCCTGCCCAGAAGCGGCCGGCGGCATCGACCTTGCCGTCATTGAAGCGGTTATGCGGATTATCTGCGTCGGGATCGGCAATCGGCGCAACGGTTCCTGTTGCCAGATCAACAAAGGCAAAGCCCGTCTTCAGTGCGGCGACGAGGCCGCCGCGTTCGCGCAAAGCAATAGCGCCGACCGCACTGGGCATTTTCCATGTTTCAAGCGTGCACGCAGGCCACGACAGCGCGTGGATCGCGGGCGCCTTGATGTCCACAAAGAAAAGACGCTGTGTGCGTTCGCACCAGACCGGGCCTTCTCCCAGCGTCGCCTTCACGTCGGCAATGCAGGTGACTTTCGGCGTCATGTCCAGCCGCCATCAACGACGAAGTTCTGCGCCGTGACCATGCGGCTGTCATCGGCGGCAAGAAACAGCACCATGCGCGCCACATCATCGGGCATGATTTTTTCCGGCAGGCATTGGTTGCGCATGATCTCGGCTTCGCCCTCGGCCGTTACCCATTTCGTCAGCTGGCGCTCGGTCATCACCCAGCCGGGCACGACGCAATTGACGCGGATATTGTCAGCGCCCAGATCACGCGCCAGTGCGCGGGTGAGGCCCTCAATCGCTGCCTTGGCTGCAAGATAGACCGGCATGCCCGGCACCTTCAGCCGCCAGCTCGTTGAACCGAGATTGATGATCGCGCCTTCTTTCGCGCGCCGCATGGCGGGTGCAACGGCCTGGGCCGCAAAAAACTGGTGGCGCAGATTGACCGCGATGCGCTCATCAAAATAGGCAGGCGAGACGCTGGACAGGTCATGGCGGTCGTCGTGACCGGCATTGTTGACCAGCACCTGTGTAGGCCCATGGGCACGTTCAAGGCTTGTGAGCGCGGTGTTGAGTGCGGCGATGTCGGTCAAATCGGCAGGCGCAAAGGCTGCGGCGTGACCCTCGGCCTTCAAGCGTGCTGCCAGCGCGTTGCCTGCCTTTGCGTCTATGTCGATGAAGCCGGTCCGGGCACCCTGACGCGCAAAATGTTCGACAATCGCAGCACCTATGCCGCTGGCGCCGCCGGTAACGACGACAGTTTTTCCGGCAAGGCTGGGATAGGCGGCAAAGCGGTTCATCGCGCGGGTCCGTTGAGGGGCATCGGCGGACTATGGTGGCGTGTGTGGGTGTGTGCAAGGTTGCCCACGCCAGATGCCGAAGTTGCAAACCATCTTTCGCCTCCGCCCGCGCAGCTTTGCGCGGGGGTGAGCGAAGCGCAAGGCGATGCGCTTGCATCGCGGGTGNNCAAGCGCGATCCGACCTCCCCCGCGAAGGCGGAGGAGGTGCAGGAGCGTTGTGCCCCCCGCCTCCCACTCTCATGTCCGAAAATGGCGAGCGTGGCCTGCGGGCCTGCGCTAATGTCATCCCATGACAACGGAATCGCCCCAACTGCTCGACCCCGCACGCTGCTATGACGCTTTGAAAGCGCGCGACCGGCGCTTTGACGGCGCATTCTTTGTTGGCGTGCGATCCACCGGCGTCTATTGCCGCCCGGTGTGCACAGCGCGCCTGCCGCGCCGCAAGGTCTGCACGTTTCACCCATCGGCTGCGTCGGCAGAAGAGGCGGGCTTCCGCCCCTGTCTGCGCTGTCGGCCAGAGCGCGCGCCGGGCCACGCCGCTTGCGACCGGATGGATGTGCTGGCGCGCCGGGCACTTCATCTGATCGAACGTGGTGAGGATGATGTTGAGGCGCTTGCCGCGCGGCTGGGCGTCACGGACCGGCATTTACGGCGCGTGACGCTTGCTGCCTATGGCGCGTCGCCGGTTGAGATGATGCAGACACGGCGGCTTCTGGCTGCAAAGGAATTGCTGGCCGACACAAATCTTCCCGTGACCGAGATTGCCTATGCGGCGGGCTTTGCGAGCCTGCGCCGCTTCAACAGCCTGATCCGCACGCGCTATCGCATGGCGCCCACGCAATTGCGGCGGCAAGCGATCATGCGCGGCGGCGAGGCGGCGGGTCTTTCCTTCACGATTGCGTTGCGGCCGCCTTACGATGCGTCGGCACTTTTCTCCTACCTTGCGGCGCGCGCGACGCCGCAGCTTGAAGATGCAGGCCCGGCGCATTACCGCCGTGCGCTAAGTCTTGAAGGGGCGAAGGGCATTGTTGCCGTCACCCATGATGCCAGCGCGCGCGCATTGAAGGTTTCACTCACGCCCGGACTTGCGCGCGCGGCCCCCAAAGTGCTGGCGCTGGTGCGACAGGTGTTTGACACGCGTGCAAATGGCGCTGCGATTGACGAAAGCCTTGCGGCACATCAATTACTTGCGCGCGATGTGATGCGGCGGCCCGGCATCCGCGTGGCGGGCGCGTTTGACGGGTTTGAGCTTGGCCTGAAAACCGTGCTCGGCCAGCAGGTGAGCATGAAGGCCGCGCGCACGCTGATGGCGCGGCTGTGTGAGCGGTTTGGCGCGCCGTTTGCCGACGGCCTGCATCTGACGCCGGAGCCTGCGCGGATTGCCGATGCGAGCCTGCGCGAGATCAGGGCCATCGGGCTGACCGCCTCTCGCGCGCAAACCATTCATGCGCTGGCCAACGCTGTGGCATCAGGCGCGCTCGACATTTCACCGGGCGCTGATCCCGTGGCGACGCGGGCGGCATTGCTGGCGCTGCCCGGCATCGGCGCGTGGACGGCGGATTACATTTTGATGCGCGGGTTGTCGTGGCCCGATGCATGCCCTGCCTCTGACCTTTGGCTTAAGCGCGCGTTCAACACCACCAGCCATGCGCGCGCGGAAGAGGCGGCGCAAATGTTCAGCCCGTGGCGCGCCTATGCTGCGATCCGCCTTTGGACGATGGCGCCGGAATATTCAGGAGAAAAGAAATGACAACGCATCATCATTGCGAGATCAGCTCGCCGATTGGCACCTTACGTCTTGTGGCGACAGACGATGCGCTGACCGGCCTTTATATGGAGCGCCACAACGGCAAGGATGGCTATCCGGCGTTGGCCGAAGGATCAAAGCGCGATCCCGATTGGCCGGTTCTGAAAAAGGCTGCTGATGAGTTGACGCGTTATTTTACGGGCGAGCTGATGCGCTTTACCGTGAAGCATGCGGGACAAGGCACGGCGTTTGAGCAAACCGTGTGGCGGGCGCTGTGTGACATCAAACTGGGCAAGACCGAATCCTATGGCGGTCTTGCCAAGCGTATCGGCAAGCCGGGGGCGGCGCGCGCGGTCGGCCTTGCCAATGGGCGCAATCCCATTTCCATTATTGTCCCGTGCCATCGGGTGATTGGCGCTGACGGCAGCCTGACCGGCTATGGCGGCGGGATCCCTCGCAAAACCTGGCTTTTGACCCATGAAGCGAAGATGGCGGCAAAGGCAGGGTAACGCCTGCAATCTTCCGTTCATGTGCGATACAGGTGCCGGGCGCTAATTCTCATCCGAAACGGGCTTTTCAGGCCCGGCATTTTCGCGCGTGAGGAACATGAACATGCAGCGCAGCTTTCTTCGCCGTCTTGGCGTTGCCGCCGCAACGCTGGTGGGTTTCGGCTTTCTGATGGGCGCGGTGCCTGTGCCGCGCGACAGCGTAGTCGGCTCGCTCAATCTCGTGGGCGAGGCGCAAGCGCGCCATTGGGACAATTACGACTATGATCGTCTCTTCCGGCGCTATTACCGCGAGCTGTCGCATTACGGCCATTGGGTCGAGACCCGCAAATACGGCCTTGTGTGGGTGCCGCAGGTGCGGCGTCACTGGCGGCCTTATTCGGTGGGCCGCTGGGTCTATACGTATGACTATGGCTGGCTGTGGCGCTCGCGCGAGCCGTGGGGCGGCATCACCTATCATTATGGCTGGTGGGAATGGAACCGCAGGCTCGGCTGGTTCTGGGTGCCGGGCTATGTGTGGGCGCCCGCCTGGGTCAGTTTCTATTATGACGGCGATACGATCGGCTGGTCGCCCATTCCGGCATGGGCCGTGTGGGGCGACCGCTTTGACGACTATTTCTTTTATGACCGCGATCCGTGGTGGTACTCCGACCGCCGCTATCGCGACTATTGGCGCGACGACGATGTGTGGTGCTTTGTTTCGGCGCGCGACTTTGGCCGCCGCGACGTTGACCGCGTGATCGTGCCGGTCACGCAGAACAACATCTATATCGACAATTCGACGACCATCGTGAACATCACCAATGTCACGATCATCAATCAGACGATCGTGAACAATGCGCTGCCGCTGGAAACGGTGTCGGCCGTAGCCGATGGTCCGGTGCAGATCGCCGATGTCGAAACCACGTCGTCGCTGGATGATGTGGTAGGTGAGCGGCGCGGCCGCCGCGACCGCGATGACCGCGTGGAAATTTTCCGGCCGGAGGAACTGAACCTGCCGGAGGTTGACGACGCTGGACCCGGTGGTGGACGTGATGGCGAGGGCCGCCGCGAACGCATGCGCGACGTGCTGGCCGAGATCGGCAACCGGAACAGTGTCATTGCATCCGATGTGCTGCCGCCGGAAGACGCGCCGCGCCCGGAGGTTGTGACCGATACGCTGGATACGCCCGATGCCGCGCCCGATGTGCCGGATCGCGGCCGTGCGCCCGAACTGCCGCCTGCGCTGGAAGAGCGTCTGCCGGATGTGCCGCCGGAACTCGCGCCCGAGTTTGAGCCGGAACCGCGTGATCGCGGCCGCGATGGAGGCGGTGGCGGGCGCGGCGGCCGCTTGCCCGAGGATGCGCTGCCGGACCCGACGCTTGATCCTGCACCGCAGCCCGATCCGGAGCCGCGCTTTGATCCGCCGCCTCCGGTGGAGGAAGAACCGCGCGGGCGTGACCGGGGCCGGGATCGTGATCGTACGCCGGAACCGCGCTTTGATCCGCCCGCGCCGGAGCCGGAAGTGGTGCCCGAAGTGATGCCCGAAGCGATGCCTGAACCGGGGCCGCGCTTTGATCCGCCGCCGCCCGTGGAGGAAGAGCCGCGCGGGCGTGACCGTGGCCGGGATCGGGGCCGTGATCGCGCGCCGGAGCCGGATTATGCGCCGCCGCCCCAGCCCGAACCTGAACCTGCGCCCGAACCGGCGCCCGAACCGGTACCGCGCTTTGATCCGCCACCGCGCGCTGAGGAGCCTGTGTTCGAGCCGCCCGCAGAGCGCGCGCCGCGTGAGCGGGACGGCGGGGGCGAGGGCCGCCGCCGCCGTGACCGCGATGGTGGCGGTGACGAAAGCGTTGAGCCGCCGCCCGAGGGCGACGAGTAACGGAGCGATACGGGGTGCTCCGGGAAGGGCCGCATGGTGAACGCCATGTGGCCCTTTCGCTTTTTGGCGTGCACTTCGCACTCGCCAGCGGTGCGCCAGCCCCTCCATAATGGCGTTTGAGGCTGCGCTGATTTCATGCGCGGGCAATTCCCCCAAGAGGCGTTGGATGGAAAATCACCTGAAAGACCTTGCGCGCAAGGTCATGAAGAAAAGTGCCGAGACGCTGACCGACAGCGAGAAGATTACGCTCAACCGCTGGCACAAGCGCGAGCAGGTTTCAAAGGACGTTCACGCCGAGCTTGAGGCGAAAGACAGTTTTGGCGACCGGCTTTCCGACGCGATGGCGCGCATCGGTGGTTCGTGGGGCTTCATCATCGGGTTTGTCTGCTTTCTCATCATCTGGGCGGTCATCAACACGATTGTGCTTCTGACGAACGCGTTTGACCCTTACCCGTTCATTTTCCTCAATCTGGTGCTTTCCATGCTGGCGGCAGCGCAGGCGCCCATCATCATGATGGCGCAGAACCGTCAGGCCGAAAAAGACCGCGCGATGGCCGAGCACGATTATCAGGTGAACCTGAAGGCAGAGCTTGAGATCATGTCGCTGCACGAGAAGTTCGATCAGATGCGCGCCGATCAGCTGGCGGCCATGATTGCCGCCCAGCAGGAGCAGATACGGCTTCTGACGCAGCTGGTGCAGGAAAAGGGCGCACGCACATGAAACGCACACTGGCCATTCTTGTTGCGGCGCTGGCTTGTCTTCCGGCAATGGCCGAAGAGGCTAAGCCGCCGCGCAACACCGCGGAGCTTCTGGAACTGACCACGCCGGAAGACTGGCGCACGCCAGACCCTGCAAATCTCCTCTATCTCGAATTGCCCAAGGGCCGCGTCATCATCGAGCTGGCGCCGGAATTTGCGCCGCTGCACGCCGCAAATATCCGCAAGCTGGTGGATGGCCGTTTCTTTGACGGGCTGGCCGTGGTGCGCGTGCAGGATAATTTCGTGGCGCAATGGGGCGACCCGCAGGCGGGCGAAGACAATGCGCGTTCCTATGGTGATGCTGCCACCAGTCTTCCGCCAGAATATTTTCGCGCGATGATCGCGGGCGAACCATTCACGCCGATGCCCGGCCCCGATGGCTGGGCGCCCGAGGGCGGCTTTGTGCAGGGTTTTCATGCGGCGCGGGATCCGGCCACCGGCCAGATCTGGCTGCCGCATTGCTATGGCGCTGTTGGCGTGGGCCGCGACCTTGCCGATGACAGCGGCAGTGGCGGCGAGCTTTACGCCATTATCGGCCATGCGCCGCGCACGCTTGACCGCAACATCACGGTGGTGGGCCGCATCCTCGATGGCATCGAGCATCTGTCCGCCCTGCCGCGCGGCACGGGGCCGTTGGGTTTCTATGAGACGCCGGAGGAGCGCACGCTCATTTCGTCCGTGCGGTTTGCCGCTGACCTTCCCGAAGACGAGCGCACCAACATCGAAGTGTTGCGCACCGACAGCGACCGCTTCCGCCAGCTGATCGACATCCGCCGTAACCGGCAGGATGATTTCTATCATACGCCCGCAGGCTATCTTGACCTTTGCGCCATGAACATTCCGGTGCGCAAGCCGGATGAGGAGAAGGCGCCATGAGCGCGCCGCGCAACGCTTCCGTTGCCGTGATTGGCGCAGGCGACTTCATCGGCGCTGCCATTGCCAAGCGCTTTGCGGCCGAGGGCTATCGCGTGTTCGCAGGCCGCCGCAATGGCGAGAAGCTTGCGCCACTGGCCGATGAGATCGCCAAGGCTGGCGGGCGTTGCGAGGCGCGCACGCTGGATGCGCGCGTGGAGTCAGAAGTTGCCGCGTTTATCGACGAGGCGAACCGCGATCAGCCGTTGGAAGTCTGCATCTATAATGTTGGCGGCAATGTGCGCTTCCCCCTGCTGGAAACTACCGAGCGCGTGTTCCGCAAGGTGTGGGAGATGTGCACCTATGGCGCGTTTCTGGCGGGACGTGAGGCGGCGCGCGTGATGCTGGCGCGGGGCCAGGGCTCCATCTTTTTCACCGGCGCCACCGCATCCCTGCGCGGCGGGGCGGGCTATGCCGCCTTTGCCTCGGCCAAAGCGGGCATGCGCAATCTGGCGCAATCCATGGCGCGCGAACTTGGCCCCAAGAACATTCATGTCGCGCATCTGGTGATTGATGCGGGCGTTGACACCGCCTTCGTGCGCGAGCGCATCAAGGCGGCGGCGGGCGAGGCGGCGCTGCAATCGCTCAAGCCGGATCAGCTGATGAACCCGCAATCGGTGGCGAACGCCTATTGGGCGCTGCACACGCAATCGCGCGATGCGTGGACCTTTGAACTCGACATTCGCCCTTACATGGAGAATTGGTGATGACAGACGTGAAGGCCGAATTCCTGTTCGATTTTGCAAGCCCGAACGCCTATTTCGCGCATTGCGTGGTGCCCGGCATTGCGGCGCGCACCGGCGTTGCCATTGATTATGTGCCGGTGCTGCTGGGCGGCATTTTCAAGGCGACCAACAACCAGGCGCCGATGGTTGCCTTTGCCAATGTGAAGGGAAAGCTTGATTACCAGATGCTGGAAATCACGCGCTTTCAAAAGCGTCATGCGATCACGAAGTTCCGCTTCAATCCGCATTTTCCCGTAAACTCGCTGGCCATGATGCGCGGCGCGGTGGCGGCCAGGGCTTCGGGCGTGTTGGCCCCCTATGTGGACGCGATGATGCGCGCGATGTGGGAAGACGGCAAAAAGATGGATGATCCGGCCTTGATCCGCGAGGTGCTGGCGGGCGCCGGCCTTGACGCCGATGCGCTGATGCAGGCGGCGCAATCGCCTGAAATCAAAAAGGCGCTGGCCGACAATACGGATGCCGCCGTTGCGCGCGGCGTGTTCGGCATTCCCACCTTTTTCGTCAATAACGAGATGTGGTTCGGCAAAGACACGCTGCGCGATGTTGAGGAAGCGATCGTGGCGGCGAAGGGCTAGCGCCGCGCCGCCAAGGCCGCTGCAAGCAATCTGAATTCGCCGCTGCGCGGGTTGCCCTTGCGCCAGACGAGCACGATCTGCCGCGTGGCGGTGCCGCGCGAAAAGGGCACGGCGGCAAGTTTGGTGCCGCGCAACAGGCCTGCATCCACCGCCATGCGCGGGGCAAGGGTGATGCCCAGCCCTGCCTCCACCATCGGCAAAATCGCGCTGAGCGATGAGGCTTCAAACGGGTGGGCGAGCTCGCCCGTGCGTGAAGGTGAAAGGGCGCAGGCGCTCAAGCCATGTTCGCGCAGGCAGTGGCCATCCTTCAGCAGCATCAGGCTGTGGGCGGCAATCTCTGGCGGGTGCAGATGGGCGGGCGCGATCTCGCCGCGTTTGGCGAGTTTGTGGCTGCGCGGCACGATCAGCATCATCGCATCATCAAAAAGCGGCGCATGCGCCATGCCCTTGATCGCGTGCGGCAGGGCAATGATCGCTGCATCCAGCGCCCCTGCGGCCAGTTGCGCCAGCAGCTCGCCAGTCAGGCCCTCAACCAGTTTCAATTCCAGTTGCGGATAGGCGCGCGAAAGTGCGGGCAGCAGGCCGGGCAACAGCCACGGGCCGATTGTGGGGATGGCGCCCAGCGCCAGCGGGCCCGCCAGCGGCGCACCGGAGGCGCGAGCGAGCGCCACCAGATTTTCCGCCTCTGACAGCATGGCGCCGCCGCGCCGCGCCACTTCGCGCCCCAGGGGCGTCAGCTCCACTTGGCGGCGTGTGCGGTTGGCGATTCTGGCGCCCAAAATCTTTTCCAGTTCGGCGATGGAGGCCGAAAGGCTTGATTGTGTGACGTTTTCAGCCGCCGCCGCCTTGCCAAAGTGCAGCGTGCGGGCAAGGGCTGAAAGATGCGCCAGCTGGCGCAAAGTGGGCAGGGCCTTCATCGATTTCTCCGATCATTTGGATAGATATTATTCGTTTTTGCAATTTAAAGCGAGGGCGCATGATGGCGAAAGTCAAGGCGTATGGCCCCCCCCGTTCCCAAGGAGATTCACGATGGATACGAAGCAGGCTGCTTCCGGCAAATGCCCGGTCAATCACGCCGCAATGGCCAGCGGTCAGGCGCGCGCAGGCGGGCGCACCAATCGCGACTGGTGGCCCGACCAGATCAATCTTGCCATCCTGCATCAGCACTCGTCGCTGTCGAGCCCGATGAAGGGCGGTTTTGATTATGCAGCCGCGTTCAAGTCGCTCGACTACCCCGCGCTGAAGCGTGATCTCCATGCGCTTATGACGAATTCACAGGATTGGTGGCCGGCGGACTATGGTCATTATGGCCCGCTCTTCATCCGCATGGCGTGGCACAGCGCGGGCACCTATCGCATCTCTGACGGTCGCGGCGGCGCCGGTTCAGGCACGCAGCGTTTTGCACCGCTCAACAGCTGGCCCGACAACGGCAATCTCGACAAGGCGCGCCGCCTTCTGTGGCCGATCAAGCAGAAATACGGCAACAAGATCTCGTGGGCCGATCTGATGATCCTCGCCGGCAATGTGGCGCTGGAGTCGATGGGCTTTAAAACCTTCGGCTTTGCGGGCGGTCGCGCTGATGTGTGGGAGCCGGAAGAAGACATCAACTGGGGCGTGGAAGCGGAATGGCTGGGCGACAAGCGTTACAGCGGCGATCGCGAACTCGCCAATCCGCTGGCCGCCGTGCAGATGGGTCTCATCTATGTGAATCCGCAGGGCCCCAACGGCAATCCTGATCCGGTCGCATCGGGCCGCGATGTGCGCGAGACGTTTGCGCGCATGGCCATGAATGACGAGGAGACAGTGGCGCTGGTTGCTGGCGGCCACACGTTCGGCAAGGCGCATGGCGCTGGCCCCGAATCCCATGTTGGTCGCGAGCCGGAAGCAGCGCCGCTAGAGGCGATGGGGCTTGGCTGGCTTTCCACCTTTGGCAGCGGCAAGGGCGGCGATACGATCACCAGCGGCATCGAAGGCGCGTGGAAGCCCAACCCGACGAAGTGGGACAACGGCTATTTCGACACGCTGTTCGGCTATGAATGGGAAGCCGTGAAAAGCCCGGCGGGCGCCTGGCAGTGGAAGCCCAAGGGCGGTGCGGGCGCCGATGCGGTTGTTGATGCGCATGATCCCAAGAAGCGCCACGCACCAATGATGACGACGGCGGATCTGTCGCTGCGCTTTGATCCGGCGTATGAAAAAATCTCGCGCCGGTTTCACAAGAACCCGCAAGAATTCGCCGACGCCTTTGCGCGCGCGTGGTTCAAGCTGACGCACCGCGATATGGGGCCCAAGGCGCGCTATCTCGGCCCGGAAGTGCCGCGTGAGAATCTGATCTGGCAGGATCCGGTTCCCGCTGTCGATCATAAGCTGATCGATGCGGCAGACATTGCGGCGCTGAAGGCGAAAGTTCTGGCGCTTGGCCTCCCCGTGCCGGAGCTGGTGTTTGTCGCGTGGGCGTCGGCGTCGACCTATCGCAACTCTGACAAGCGCGGTGGCGCCAACGGTGCGCGCATCCGCCTTGCGCCACAAAAGGACTGGGCGGCGAATGATCCTGCCGTGCTGGCGCGGGTTCTCGATGGCCTGACGAAGGTGCAGACGGCGTTCAACACCGGCCGCAAGGACGGCAAGAAAGTTTCGCTGGCGGACCTCATCGTTCTGGCCGGTTCGGCAGCGGTGGAAGAGGCGGCGCGCAAGGCGGGCGTGACGGTCAATGTGCCCTTCACGCCGGGCCGCACGGATGCAAGTGCCGCTGAAACGGATGCCGCTTCGTTTGCCGTGCTGGAGCCCAAGGCCGATGGCTTCCGCAATTTCGCCAAGCCGGGTCTTGGCGCGATTGCCGAGCATCTGCTGGTGGACAAGGCGCAGCTTCTGTCGCTGACGGCGCCAGAAATGACGCTGCTGGTGGCAGGCTTGCGAGCGCTCAACGCCAATACCGGGCGCGCTGCACATGGTGTTCTCACCGCGCGGCCGGGCGTGCTGACCAATGATTTTCTGGTGAACCTGCTTGATATGGGCGTAGTGTGGACGGCCAAAGACGACACCAGGGAGATCTACGAAGGCCGCGATCGCAAGACCGGCGCGGTGAAGTGGACGGCGACGCGTGCTGATCTTGTGTTCGGTTCGAACTCGCAATTGCGTGCGCTGGCGGAAGTCTATGCCAGCAGCGATGGCGCCGAAGCTTTTGTGCAGGGCTTTGTGGCGGCGTGGACCAGGGTGATGAACCTCGACCGCTTTGATCTGCGCTGATGTGGTGGGTGGGGCGCGTGATCTTGCGCGCCGCCTCTTCAAATGAAACGCCCAAGGTGCCAGACTGCGCCTTGGGCGTTTTCATTTCTCTCGGCGGCAGATGATCCGGCCTCAGATCGGTTTGGCATTGGGCGGTGGCGTGGCGCGCGGCTGGGCGCATATCGGCGTGTTGCGCACGCTGATTGAAGCCGGTTTCAAACCCGACATCATTGCTGGCACCTCCATCGGCGCGGTGGTGGGCGGTCTCTATCTGGCGGGGCGGCTGGATGAGCTGGAAAATTTCGCGCGCGGGCTTTCGGGCCGCTCCATCCTCTCCTACACCGATTTCACGTTACGCGGCTCCAGCCTCATCTCCGGCGAGAAGCTGCGCAAGCGGATGCACGAATATATCGAGGGCGTGCTGATCGAAAATCTCGACCGGCACTTCATCGCCATCGCAACCGAACTGAAAACCGGACACGAGGCATGGCTGCGGTCAGGGCCGCTGACGCGGGCCTTGCGCGCGTCCTATGCGCTGCCGGGCGTTTTTCCGCCGGTGAAAATCGAAGGCCGCTTCCTGATTGATGGTGCGCTTACCAACCCTGTGCCGACCAGTGCGGTGCGTGCGATGGGTGCGCGCCTTGTGATCGGTGTCAGCCTTCATGCCGATGGTCATGCGGGCGAGACGGCAGGTGGCGAGCGCCTGTTCGGCGGGGCGGAGGAGGCGGCCTATCCCGATGCGGATGGCGATGGGGTGGGTGACGTGCCCGTACAGGGTGCGCCTGACAAGCCCTCGCTGTTATCGCGGATGAATCCGGGGCGCTGGTTCCGCAAGGCGCTGTTCAAAGCGGGGCCAGAAGCGCCGGGCATCTCAACCGTGATGGTGGGGGCGCTCAACATCCTGCTTGATCGCGTCACGCGCACGCGTCTGGCGGGTGATCCGGCGGACGTACTCATCAGCCCCGATCTGCGCGGCATCGGTCTTCTGGAATTTGATCGCGCCGCCGAGCTGATCGACCGCGGGCGCGCGGCGGCAGAGGCGGCTTTGCCCTCAATCAACCGCGCGATGCGTGAACTGAGCGTCGAGTAACTCAGTGCACCTGGCGCGAGGGTGGTGGCGTGTCGGAAAGATCGGGGGCTGCAAAGATGCGGCCATTCAGCGCCAGACCGCCTTTGCCGGCCGAGACCTTCACCACATCGCCATCCTTGACGCCGCCTTCAAGCAGCATCTGCGCCAGCGGATCCTGCAAAGCGCGCTGGACCACACGCTTCAGGGGCCTTGCGCCATAGACGGGATCATAGCCCGCCTCGGCCAGCCATTGGCGCGCCTTGTCGTCGAGCGCGAGCGTGATCTTGCGCGGCAGCAGCAATTGCTCCAGGCGGCGCAACTGGATGGTGACAATCGCATCCATCTGGCTGCGCATCAGGCGGTGGAAGAGGATGATCTCGTCGAGCCGGTTGAGGAATTCGGGGCGGAATTTGGCGCGCACGATCTCCATCACTTCGCCACGCACGGCTGAACTGTCTTCGCCTTCGCGCTGGCCCGCCAGAATGTCGGCGCCGAGATTGGACGTGAGGATGATAAGCGTGTTGCGGAAATCAACCGTGCGACCCTGACCATCGGTCAGGCGGCCTTCATCGAGCACCTGCAGCAACACATTGAAGACATCGGGGTGCGCCTTTTCAACTTCGTCGAACAGCACGACCTGATAGGGACGGCGGCGCACAGCCTCGGTCAGCGCGCCACCCTCCTCATAGCCGACATAGCCGGGCGGGGCGCCGATCAGGCGCGCGACCGAGTGCTTCTCCATGAATTCCGACATGTCGATGCGCACCAGCGCCTTGTCGTCGTCAAACAGGAAAGCGGCCAGCGCCTTGGTGAGTTCCGTCTTGCCCACGCCGGTCGGGCCCAGGAACAGGAACGAGCCGATGGGGCGGCTGGGATCCTGCAAGCCAGCGCGCGCGCGACGCACGGCGTTGGAGACGGCGCGCAAGGCATCGTCCTGGCCGACAACGCGTCTGGCGAGCTCCTGTTCCATGCGCAAGAGCTTGGCGCGCTCGCCCTCCAGCATCTTGTCAACGGGAATGCCGGTCCAGCGCGAGACGACCTGCGCGATGTGCTCCTCCGTCACGGCCTCGTGCACAAGGGCAGAGGCATTGGCCTCCTCCAGCGCCTTCAACTTCTTCTCAAGGCCGGGAATGAGGCCGTAAGCAATCTCGCCCGCGCGCGCGAGGTCGCCCTTGCGCTGGGCGATTTCAAGATCGGCGCGGGCCTTTTCAAGTTCAGCCTTCACCTTCTGCGACTGGCCGAGTGCATCTTTCTCCTCGCGCCAGCGCGAGGTGAGGGCGGATGACTTTTCCTCAAGCGCCGCCAGTTCGCCGTCGAGTTTGCCCATGCGGTCGCGCGAGGCGGCATCGGTTTCCTTTTTCAGGGCCTCGCGTTCGATTTTCAGCTGGATGATGCGGCGGTCGAGTTCGTCCAGCTCCTCGGGCTTGGAATCGACCTGCATGCGCAGGCGCGAGCCCGCCTCGTCCATCAGGTCGATGGCCTTGTCGGGCAGGAAGCGTTCGGTGATGTAGCGGTTGGAAAGCGTGGCGGCGGCCACAATGGCAGCGTCGGCAATGCGCACGCCGTGATGCAGCTCGTATTTTTCCTTCAAGCCGCGCAGGATCGAGATCGTGTCCTCAACCGTCGGCTCAGTCACAAAGACAGGCTGGAAGCGGCGGGCAAGGGCTGCGTCTTTCTCGACGTGCTTGCGGTATTCATCCAGCGTCGTTGCACCGACGCAATGGAGTTCACCGCGCGCAAGGGCGGGCTTGAGGAGGTTTGACGCATCCATCGCGCCATCGGCCTTGCCGGCGCCGACCAGCGTGTGCATCTCGTCGATGAAAAGGATGATGCCGCCTTCTTCTGCCGTCACTTCGTTCAGCACGGCTTTCAGGCGCTCTTCAAACTCGCCGCGGAACTTTGCGCCTGCGATCAGCGCGCCCATGTCGAGCGCCATCAGCTTCTTGTCTTTCAGGCTTTCGGGCACGTCGCCATTGACGATGCGCAGCGCCAGCCCCTCGACAATGGCCGTCTTGCCGACGCCCGGCTCGCCGATCAACACCGGATTGTTCTTGGTGCGGCGCGAGAGCACCTGAATGGTGCGGCGGATTTCTTCATCGCGGCCGATCACGGGATCAAGCTTGCCGGTGCGCGCGGCCTCGGTCAGGTCGCGGGCATATTTCTTCAGCGCGTCATACTGGCTTTCGGCGCTGGCGCTGTCGGCGGTGCGGCCCTTGCGCAGATCATTGATCGCGGCGTTGAGCGCCTTTGGCGTGACGCCAGCGGATTTGAGGATCGTTGCGGCTTCGCTTTCGCTGACGGCCAGCGCCAGAAACAGGCGCTCGGCGGAAACAAAACTGTCGCCCGCCTTTTTGGCGAGGTCTTCCGCCGTGCCGAAGGCGCGCGCGAGTTCCGGTGACAATGAAACCTGGCCTGCGCCCGAACCTTCAACCTTGGGCAGGCGGGCGAGCGATTGGGCGGCGCCCTCCTGCACGCGCTTCAGATCACCGCCTGCCGCCTTGACGAGACCGGCGGCCAGACCCTCCTCATCGTCGATCAGGACTTTGAGCAAATGCTCCGGCAATAGGCGCTGATGGCCCGAGCGCAAGGCGAGTGTCTGGGCGGCCTGCACAAAGCCGCGCGAGCGTTCCGTGTATTTCTCGAAATCCATCCCAAAGCCCTTTCGCCAAGCCTGCCCGCGGACCGCCCCAGTTGGGCGCGGCGATGCGAACAGCTCTCAAGGTTGCCGGGGCGCAAAACCCCGCTCCCGCACGATATGGGAACCGGGGAGGGCCGGATGCAAGGGGGCCTTAAGCCCTGACAGCCGCCTTTTCGATCTCCAGGGCAAGGGTAATGTCTTTTAACGTCACCCCGCCCGTGTCATGGGTGGTGAGGAGAATGTCCACCGCCTTGTAGACGTTGGCCCATTCGGGGTGGTGGTCCATGCGCTCGGCCACCAGGGCGACGCGGGTCATGAAAGCGAAAGCCTCGACAAAGTCGGCAAACACAAAGCGCTTTTCGATGGCGTCCTTGGATTTCGCGTTCGCCCAGCCAGACAGGCGCGAAAGGGCAGCGTTGCGTTCGGCAGGCGACAATTTCTGGGTCATGGCTTACGATCATTCGTCATGGATTTTACAAACGTCAAATCACCGGATGCGGACGAGATCAAGCGTCTTGCGGAAGAGGCT
This sequence comes from Alphaproteobacteria bacterium UBA2784, assembly GCA_002352285.1. Classification (GTDB taxonomy): domain Bacteria; phylum Pseudomonadota; class Alphaproteobacteria; order Micropepsales; family Micropepsaceae; genus UBA2784. Next base: position 31,105 of record DEIC01000041.1, read on the forward strand.
TGGGCGGGTCTGCCGGAAGCGTTCCGCGCACCCTGTCAGGCGATGGCCATCATCGTTGACGACTGGCCGTCAGATGATGTGCTGGCGGAATTCGAGGCGGAGGATGACCCCGCCTCTATCATGGGGCTTTACCAGGGCATTGCGCTGACCGAGCAAAGCGCGGGCGATGTGCTGGAAGGCCCACATCTGGTTTTCCTCTACCGCATGCCGATCCTTGCCTATTGGGCGGAGCATGACGAGACGCTGGGCGCGATCGTGCGCCATGTGCTGATCCACGAGATCGGCCACCATTTCGGATTTTCCGACGAAGACATGGAAGCGATTGAGGAGGGGTGAGGGCTGAATGCTCCCTGCTTCTTCCCTCGCCCCTTTGGGGAGAGGGCGGATCGCGCTTGCGATCCGGGTGAGGGGTTTTTTGGGCTCTTCTGCAATACCCCCTCACGGAATTTGCTGAACCGCAAATTCCTGCTCTCCCCGAGGGGAGAGCGAGAGACGCAAGCGAAAGACTTGGCTCTACCTCAATCCCGTCATCGAACGGCCGGCACATTCAGCCACGCCGACTTCCTGACAATCGGCAAATGAGATCGAGATCGCAAAGGCGCGGCCGACCAGATATTCCATCGGCACAAAGCCCAAGGTCGCGCGGCTGTCGGATGAGTTGTCGCGGTTGTCGCCCATGAAGAAGATGTGGCCGTCAGGCACCAGGGCGGGGCCGTAATTGTCGATGCCGCCCTTGTCGCGCGTGTCGGCCATGACGTGGCCTTCGTCAGCGCCGGGCAGAAATTCGTCATAGAGACGCATGCTCACGACATCGCCGCGATACTGATTGAACAGCATCTCGCCCAACTCGGTGCGTGCGACGGGCTCATCGTTGATGAAGATCTGGCCGTTCTTCAGTTCCACCTTGTCGCCCGGCAGGCCGATGACGCGCTTGATATAGTCTTCGCCCGTATGCGGATTGACGAAAACCACAATGTCGCCGCGCTCTGGCACCGACGAAAAAATGCGCCAGCCGCCCGGCACCAGTGTGCCCAGTCCCAGTGGCAGCGAATAGCGGCTGTAGCCGTAAGACCATTTCATCACGACAACGCGGTCACCCACGCGCAGGGTGGGCACCATCGATTCCGAGGGAATGTCGTATTGCGCCAGCGCCAGCGTGTTGAAGGCAAAGGCGATCATTGCAGCGCCGGCGATGATCGATACCGTCTCGCGGATCACGTGCACCAGCCTTGAGCCGGGCGTTGCGGGCGCGCTGTTATCCGATTCCATGGATTCCTACTCCGTCAACCACTCTGGCCGTCAGGCTGAACCTGCCCTTAGAGCGGGAGCGCCCCGCCTTCAAGCCTGTATTCGCGCTCGGCCACATAATGATGGCCGCCATGGCGCGGATGTGACGAAAAGAGGGTGAACGTTGCGGCCTCAAAGACACGTGATTGATAGAGGCTGTTTCGTGAAACCCAGTTCATCACCCGGCCGGTATCGGCCTGACGCAGGCGGGCCAGCGTGACATGCGGCCGGTATTTGCCGTCGCTGTGCGTCACCCCGGCGCGGCGGCCGGCCGCCACGCAGCGCGAGGCCAGAAGATCGAGGCTGTCATCAGGATTGACGCGTGCGAACATCGCGTGTGGCTTCTTGCCGCCAAAGACATCCACGCCCGACAGCGACAGCGAAAGCGCCGGGTGGCGGATGGAAGAAAGCTCCACGTCAATGTCATGCGCCATCGCACCATCGACTTCGCCGAAGAAGGCAAGCGTGATGTGGAACATTTCCGGCTCTACCCAGTTGGCGCCGGGCACGCCGCCATCCTGCATGGCGGCAAGGCCTTCGCGCAGATCGTCAGGAAGCGACAGCGCGGCAAAGAGGCGAAGGGCTGACATCGCTGCGATTTAAGGCGCCGGGTTGGGCTGAAGGTGATGCACGCGATCAATTTCCTTCAGCTGCTCTGCTGTCAGCTTGATCGTGTGGGCGGCAATGTCGGTTTTCAGCTGCGCCATGGTGGTTGCCCCGATGATGCTGCTGGTGACAAAGGGCTTGGCCAGGGTAAAGGCAATTGCCAGCTGCGACGGGTCCATGTTCCAGCTTTTGGCGAGGTCAAGCCAGTTGTTGATGGCGCGCTCGACCTCTGGCCGTTCATAACGCTGGGCGCGGTTGAACAATTGTTTGCGCGATCCCGGCGGATTGGCGCCGTTCTGGTATTTGCCTGTCAGGAATCCTTGCGCCAGCGGCGAATAGGCCAGCAACCCGACCTGCTCGTAGAAGGCAATTTCGGCCAGCCCCAGCTCAAAGGTGCGGTTGATGAGGTTGTAGGCATTCTGGATCGAGTGGATGCGCGGCAGCCCATGCTTTTCTGACTCGGCAAGGAACCGCATCACGCCCCATGGCGTTTCGTTCGAGACGCCGATGTAACGGATGCGGCCCGCCTTTACATGGGCGTTGAGCGCATCGAGGATTTCCTCAAACGGCGTGTAGTCAGGCGCGTGTTCGCGCCAGACAAGACCGTTGCCGCCGAAATTGGCAATCGGCCGGTCGGGCCAGTGCAGCTGATAGAGATCGATGTAATCGGTCTGCAGGCGCTTCAAACTCTTTGTGACGGCTTCATCGATCTGCTTGCGGGTGATGCGGCTTTCCTTCTCGCTGTCGCGCATCCAGTTCATCGGCGAGCGGCCAGCGATCTTGGTCGCAAGGATCACCCTGTCGCGGTTCCTGCGCGCCGCAAACCAGGTGCCGATGATCCGCTCGGTCGAGCCTTGCGTTTCGGCGCGGGGCGGGATCGCATACATTTCTGCCGTGTCGAAAAAATTGATGCCCTGATCGAGGGCATAATCCATCTGCTCGTGGCCCTCTCCTTCCGTGTTCTGCTGGCCCCAGGTCATGGTGCCGAGGCAGATTTCGGAGACATCAAGGCCCGTGCGGCCCAGCTTGCGCTTTTGCATGTGGGTAATCCGTTCGTCAGTTATTCAATTCGTTTCCGGCAGGCGGGCGGCGAGAATTTTGCGGATGAACGCCTCCACCGTGGGCGTGATGCGCTCGACGATCACGCGGGTTCCTGCCTCGTTGGGGTGGATGCCATCGGGCTGGTTCAGCGAAAGATCGGAAGCAACGCCATCAAGGAAGAAGGGATAGTACGACGTTTGATAGGAGGCCGAGAGTTCGGGAAAGATCGCGTCAAACTCGCGCGCATAATCGGGCCCGAGATTGCGTGGCGCCATCATGCCAGCGAGAAGAACGGGCAGATTGCGCGCCTTCAGATTGTCGAGAATGGCCGTCAGATTGGCGCGCGTGTCGGCGGGCGAAAGGCCGCGCAGCGCATCATTGGCTCCCAGCTCCACCATCACACCGTCAACGTGGCCGTCGAGCGCCCAGTCGAGGCGGGCAAGGCCGCCTGCCGAGGTGTCGCCCGAGACGCCGGCATTCACGATTTCGGCATTGAAACCGCGCTCCATCAGGCGCTTTTCCAGCATGGCGCAGAAATCCTCGCCCGGCGCCACGTTATAGCCCTGCGTCAGGGATGTGCCGATGGCCACAATCCGCACGCGGTCTTCCGGCATGACACTTTCGGCGCGGGCAAAAGCCGCCGAGAATGCCATCAGGCCAAATGCGAGCAGGAAGATGCGCCGGGCCAGGTTGACCTTGCCGCGCAAACCGCCATATCCCCCAATGGGCGCACGGATTGAGATGGCCGCCTTGCGCATGTTTGTGACCCGACCTTTCGAAAGCTCTCCCGGATGAACCAGCATGCCGCGCCGCCAAAAGGTGACATCGTTGCCGTTTCAGACCTGCATCTCACACTGGCGAGCGACGCTGGCGACGTCAACATATTGCGGGGCTTGAGTTTTACAATCACGCATGGCGAAAGCGTGGCACTGGCTGGGCCTTCGGGCTCAGGCAAGTCCACCCTGTTGATGACGCTGGCGGGGCTGGAGCGGCCCAGCTCGGGCAGCATCAAGGTTGCGGGCCATGATCTGGGTGCGCTGAACGAAGATGGCCTGGCGCGTTTCCGCCGCGATGAAATCGGTATCGTTTTCCAGTCATTCCATCTCGTGCCGGCCATGAATGCGCTGGAAAATGTCGCCGTGCCGCTGGAGCTGGCCGGTGTGCGCGACGCTTTCCCGCGCGCGAAGGCCGCGCTTGAATCCGTCGGGCTGGGGCACCGGCTGACGCATTATCCCGGGCAATTGTCTGGCGGTGAGCAGCAGCGTGTGGCGCTGGCGCGCGCCATGGCGCCCAAGCCGCACATCATTCTGGCCGACGAGCCGACGGGCAATCTTGATGGCGTGAACGGTGCGCAGATTGTCGAGCTTCTGTTCGGCCTCACGCGCTCGCAGGGAACGACGCTCGTTCTGGTGACGCATGACGAGGCGCTGGCACGGCGCTGTGGCCGCATCATCCGCCTGAAAGACGGACGCATTGACCGCATCGAAGCGGGCGCGCGCGAGAGCGTGGCATGAGCTCGCTTGTTCTGGCCTTCCGCTTTGCGCGGCGCGAGTTGCGCGGCGGGCTTTCCGGCTTTTATCTCTTCCTTGCCTGCATCGCGCTGGGTGTGGCGGCGATTGCTGCTGTCGGATCGGTGACGGCGGCCTTTCTGGGCGGCATGGCCGAAAAGGGGCAGGAGCTTTTGGGTGGTGACGCCGAATTCCGGCTGACCCAGCGCACAGCCTCGGCCGAGGCGCAGACCTTTCTTGATGAGCGCGCCCGTGTGGCGCGGCTTTACGAGATGCGCGGCATGGCGCGCGTCGATGGCACGGACACGCGCACGCTTGTCGAACTGAAGGCAGTCGATGACAACTATCCGCTGTTTGGTGTGGTCGAGCTTGCACCTTCCATGACGCTTGCCGATGCTCTGGCCGAACGCGACGGTGTTTTTGGCGCAGTGGTCGAACCCAATCTGCTGCCACGGCTGGGCGTCAATCCGGGCGCGCGCATTGTGGTGGGCAATGCGACCTTTGAAATACGCGCCGTGATCGACCGTGAGCCTGACCGCGTGGCGGGCGGCTTTACGCTGGGCCCGCGCTTCATGATCTCGCGCGACGGGCTTGTCGCCACCGGGCTGGAGCAGCCGGGCAGCCTTATCTCCTATACCTATCGCATTGCGCTGCCCGATGCGGCAGCAACACCTGCGGATCTTTCTGCCTTCATGCAGGAGATCGCTGACCGCTTTCCGGAAGAGGGCTGGCAGACGCGCGACCGCACGGCGGCTGCGCCCGGCATCCGCCGCTTCATCGAGCAGGCCAATCTCTTCCTCACGCTGGTCGGTCTTGCGACGCTGATTGTCGGTGGAGTGGGCGTCGCCAATGCGGTTGGCATCTATATGGAGCGCAAGACGCAGACCATCGCGGTGATGAAATGCGTCGGTGCAAGCTCGCGCGTCATTTTCCTCACCTATCTCATTCAGGTGCTCATCATCGCAACGGCGGGCATTGCCATCGGACTGGTTCTGGGGGCTTTGGCACCCTATCTGATGGGGGCGGTTGCGGGTGATCTTCTGCCAATTGATGCCGAGCTTGCGGTCTATCCCGATGCGCTGATGCTGGCAGCGGCTTATGGCTATCTGACGGCGCTCGCCTTTGCGCTTTCGCCGCTGGCGCGGGCGCGCGACACGAAACCGGCGCGTCTTTTCCGCGATCTCGTCTCGCGCGACCGGCGCTGGCCGCGCCTTTCGGATGCAAGCTTCATCGCGGCTGCCTTTGCCGGGTTGGGCGCGCTTGCCATACTTTTTACGCCCTACAAATTCTTTGCGGTGATGGTGCTGATCGGGGTTGCCTTTGCCTTTGGCGTGCTGCGGGTGATGGGCGGCGTGATCCGGTTTGTCGCGCGGCGGCTTTCCTTTCCGCGCAGCCCCATGCTGCGGCTTGCCATGGCCAATCTCCACCGGCCGGGTGCGGCAACGGTCAGTGTGACGCTGTCGCTGGGCTTGGCACTTTCCCTGATCGCGCTGGTCGCGCTGATCGACGGCAATATCCGTGGCGCGATCTCCACGCGGCTGCCGGGCGAGGCGCCGAGCTTTTTCTTCATCGACATCCAGAGCGCCGATCAGGACCGTTTTCGCGCGCTTCTTGAGGAAACAGGCGATGTGACGGACATCCGCCTGACGCCCATGCTGCGCGGGCGCATTACGCATTTGAATGGCGTGAAGGCCGAGGACGCAGAAGTTGATCCCGGTTCGCGCTGGGCGCTTTCGGGCGACCGGGGCGTTACCTATTCGGCGGCGATGCCCGAGGGCACCAATCTGGTTGGCGGCGAATGGTGGCCGCTCGATTATGCGGGTCCGCCGCTTGTTTCGTTTGATGCGGCACTGGCCGAGGGCCTTGGCCTGAAGCTGGGCGACACCGTGACGATCAATCTTCTGGGCCGGTCGATTATGGCGACGATCAGTTCGCTTCGCCGCATCGACTATACGACCGCCAACATGAATTTTGTTTTCGTGCTGTCGCCGGGCGTGCTGGAACGTGCGCCGCACACCGTGCTGGGCACGGCGCGTGCGCCCATCGAGCAGGAAGAGGCGATCGAGCGCGCGGTGGCGCGGGCATTTCCCAATGTCTCGGTCGTGCGGGTGAAGCAGGCGATAGAGACTGCAAACGAATTCATGGATCAGCTAGCGATTGCCTTGCGCGCCACCTCGGCGGTGATGCTGGTGGCGGGATTGATCGTGCTGGCGGGCGCGTTGGCTGCGGGATACCGGCGGCGTGTCTATGACAATGTGCTCTTGAAAGTTCTGGGGGCAGAGCGGCGGCGGCTCCTCTTCATGCAGCTGGCGGAGTTTGCTTTGCTGGGGGCGGGCGCGGCGTCGGTGGCGGCGCTTCTGGCCTTTGCGGCTGCGTGGGCAATCATCAGCTTCATCATCAACGTGCCCTTCAAACCCGATTTCGCGGTTTTGGCTGCCACCATTCTTGGTGGCGCACTGACGGCGATGATTCTGGGGCTTGCGACAAATCTGCGGGCCTTGTCGCAGCCCAGCGCCAGGATCCTGCGCGCGCCGTGATGCGCAGAGTGAAGCGAGCTTAACTAATTGAGCGATTTGACAGAAACTCCATAGTTGCGACGGGTTATTCGGCCTTGAAACTGACGCCATTCAAACCGATATTTCACGGCGATCCGCGTCGTTCCCGGCGCGGCCCCCTTTATGGAGATTTCCATGGCTGAATATGACAACCGCGCCATGATGCGTGGCGCCGCGACGGCGGACGTCGGCATCGATCAGGGTCTGCGCGCCTATATGCTGGGCGTTTACAACCTGATGGTGCTGGGTCTTGCGATCACCGGCTTTGCCGCCTTCGGTCTGTCGCGGTCGCCTGAGCTTTTCTATCAGATCTTCTCGAACCCGATCCTGCCGTGGATCGTGATGCTGTCGCCCTTCGCGATGGTGCTGGTGCTGAGCTTTGGCATCAACCGGCTGTCAGCGGGTGCGGCGCGCGTCATTTTCCTCGTCTATTCGCTGCTGATGGGCATCTCGCTCTCGACGATCTTCTTCGTCTATGCCGAGGGTGACATCACCCGCGTCTTCTTCATCACGGCGGCCTCTTTCGGCGCGCTGTCGCTCTGGGGCTATACGACCAAGCGTGACCTGACGGGCTGGGGTTCATTCCTCATCATGGGCCTGTTCGGGATCATCATTGCAATGATCGTGAACCTGTTCATGGGCTGGGAGACGCTCAACTTCGTCATCAGCGTGGCGGGCGTTGGCATCTTCGCGGGCCTGACTGCCTATGACACCCAGAAGATCAAGGAGATGTATTACGCCGGTGATGACGGCGAGATGGCCGGCAAGAAGTCGGTCATGGGCGCGCTCGCCCTCTATCTCGACTTCATCAACCTCTTCATCATGCTGCTGCGCTTGCTGGGCAACCGCGAGTAAGCGCTTCCGCCTTCTGGCGGCTTATCGAATGACCCCCGGTCCGGAAACGGCGCCGGGGGTTTTCGTTTGCGGGATGGGGTGTCGATTGCGCGAGTATTTCAATCAGAAATATCTTATTGACTTGTAAATGTTCGATAAGTTATGACTTATCGATGAGCAACGAACCTGTCTTCCTGGACGAGAAATTTGAAGTGCTGCGCCCGGCTGCGCGGATCGCTGCGCCTGCGCGCGGGTGGATCAAGGCAATCCGCGAGGCGCTGGGCATGACCACAGCGCAAATGGCGCGGCGCATGGGTGTCAGCCAACCGCGTGTTGTCGAACTGGAAGCGGGAGAGATTTCGGGCAGCATTTCGCTCAAGAGCCTGAAGCGGGCGGCGGAGGCGCTGGATTGCCGCGCCGTGGTGCTGCTTGTTCCCGAAAGGCGCATCAGTGACGTCCTGCATGAACGTGCAGCGCAGAAGGCCGACGCGCACCTTAATGCCGTCGATCAGACGATGCGGCTGGAGGACCAGCAAACAGTTGACGCGAAAAGGCGCAAGCGGTTGCGCGCCGAACTGATCGAACAGCTGATGGCGCATCCCAAACAGCTTTGGGATCACGGGTGATACGGAAAATCTCCACGCCCGATCATGCAACGCCGCTCTCGCATGATGAGCGCAAAGGGCTGATCCCGGCGCGTGTTTCGACACACGCCGAGCTCAATGCGCTGGAGGAAGAAAACATTCTCTCTGCGATGCTGTGGGCCTTCTCGCGGCGGCGCGATCCTGTCAGCGAATCCTTCGGAAAAAACCTTCACAAGCGCATGTTCGGCAGAGTGTGGCGCTGGGCTGGCGCCTATCGCCGCAGCGAAAAGAATCTTGGGGTCGCTTACGGCATGATCCCTTCACGGATGGCCGAGACCATGGAGCGACTTGCCTATTGGTGCACTCATAAGACTTTTGAGACTGATGAAATTGCGGTGCGGTTCCATCATGCGCTCGTCTCCATCCATCCATTTCCGAACGGGAACGGGCGATGGTCCCGGCTGATGGCCGACCTCCTTGCGGTCCGGCTTGGGCGGCCGAGATTTGGCTGGGGGCAGAGCGCATTGCGCGAAGGTGACGATGTGCGCCGCCTCTATATTGATGCCCTGCGCGCTGCTGACGGGCATGATTTTGGACCGCTTCTCCATTTTGCCCGGCGTTAGCATTGCCCTGCCCCCAAAATGCCGGAATGGCGCGTTTGCATGGCGCATGGTTCCCATCATGCCCATTTTTGTGCGGCTCTTTTTCCATGTGGCGATGTTCGCCGCGCTGGGGGCTGCCGTGCTTGCGAGCCAGCCGGGGCCTGCACCCGTCATCATTGAGGGGCAGGCAGATTACATCCTTGTCGAAAAGTCGATCCGCCGCATGGTCCTGATCAGGCAGGGCGAGGTCATTGCCATGTTTCGCATTTCGCTGGGCGGCGCTCCCGTGGGCGACAAGGAGCGCCAGGGCGACAACCGCACGCCGGAAGGCATCTATACGATTGTCTCCAAGAACAGCGACAGCGCGTTTCATCTCTCGCTGATGACGTCTTATCCCGATGCCGAGGATCGCCGTGCGGCGGCGGCGCGCGGCGTCAGCCCCGGCGGCGACATTGCCATTCACGGATTGCCCAACCGCTTTGGCGACGAATATGCCGCCTATTTCCGGGCCAATGACTGGACGCTGGGCTGCATCGCGGTGACGAATGCGGAGATCGAGGCAATCTATGACGCGGTGCCCATCGGCACGGTGATTGAGATCAGGCCTTAGCCGGCGTCGCGCACGGACTTCATCAGCATGCGGTCGAATACGCGCAGCACCTGGGCCAGTTCATGGCCGCGTTTCAGGATGAGGCCGGTCGCCGTGACCACACTATAGGCGCCCTGGCGTTCGCGCAGGCGCGGGCGCTTTTCGACGCGATAGAGCGGCACTTCGCTGGTGCGCCGGTAAATCGAAAAGACCGCGACATCTTTCAGAAAGTCGATGGCATAGTCGCGCCATTCGCCGGCAGCGACCATCCGGCCATAGATGTTGAGGATGGCGTCGAGCTCGCGGCGGTGAAAGGCAACAAACTCGGCCTTCCGCCCGCCCGGCTCGCTTGCCGGATCGCGGGGGGCGGTGGTGCGCTCTGCGCCCTCGCTGCCTGCATGGCGGACATGCAGGCCGAGATGTATCGGGTCTTCGACCGTCACGCGGCCAAGGTTGCGCCTGATCTGCGTTCTGCGCAAGCAGGAAGATGATGAACCGCGCGATCCTTAACGCACATGCAGCAGCGTGATGCCGTCGGAGATCGCCACGAGTGCGATGTCGAAGCGCGGATCGTTCGCCAGCGCATCGTTCAGGGCGCGGATGGCGCGCGTGTCGTCGCTGGTGTTGGCAGGATCAATGACCGCGCCTGACCACAGCGTGTTGTCGATGGCGATCAATCCGCCCTTGCGCACGAGCCTGTGGCAGCGTTCCACATAGGCGGCATAATTTGTCTTGTCGGCATCGATGAAAGCAAAGTCATAGGTTCCGGCACGTCCTGCCTTCAGAAATCCGTCGAGTGTTTCAAGTGCGGGCGCGATATGGGTGGTGATCCTGTCCGCCACGCCCGCCTCTGCCCAATAGGTGCGGGCGCGACCAACATAGTCGTCGGACACGTCGAGGGCGTCGATGCGTCCATCCGTGGGCAAGGCAAGCGCCACTGACAACGCGCTGTAGCCGGTGAAGGTTCCGATTTCGAGATAGCGCCGTGTGCCGGTGAGCCGCACAAGCATCGCCAGGAAGGCGCCTTCATCGGGCGAAATCTGCATGCCCGAAATGCGGCCCATGGCAGCGGTCTCGGCGCGGCAACGCGCCTGTACGGCATGTTCGCGCACACCGATCTTGCCGATGTAGTCCATCAGCGCGTCAGACATTTCGATGAATTTTCCCACGCAGACCCCTCCTCAGGAACAATCGTCAAAACGCCCCAATTCGGCCCTTTGGCGGACAAGGTGGCCCGCCACAGTGCAACCTGTAAACGGGATCCGGCGCTTTCCCGCCACCCCAAGCCCCCCAGCCCCCCAATGGCGGGAAGGTTGCCGGATCACGCTTACGTCTTTGCCGCAAGAATGCCGCGCAATGTGCGGATCGCCGGCACCATGGCAGCCCCCACAGCAGCGGTTGCCGCTCCCAACACCATCAATCCATAGATCGATGCCCACTGGCTATCCATTGCGTCAGCCAGAAGCATGATGCCGCGCGCCAGTGATGCAACCGGAAAGGTAAGCGCCCAGATGGCCAAGGTCTGGCCCCTTGCCAGCTCGGTGATGAAGACCGGCGTCAGCGCGAGGAAGAGCACGCTGGCCAGCGCCAGGTTCATCAAGGGGCCAGCTGCACCCGGCGGTGATCCAAGCGCAGTCAGCCCGAGATTGCCAAGCGCTGGCGGCGACATGAGGATCAGCAGCGTGGGCCGAAGTGCGGGTGCGATCGGATTGGTCATCAGATTACGGATGACCAGCGGCATCACGGCCATCACGGCGATGGCCCCGAAAACATAGACTGCAAAGGACGCCTCTGTGGCGCCGAGCCCGGCACCGGTGGCAGGTGTCACCAGCATGCCGGCAAAGGGCAGCAAGGTCATCGGGCGGTTGCGCGCCTCCTGCCAGCGCGCCGTGATCCACAGATGCAGCATGCGCAGAGCGATGACGAGAAGGAATGCCTCTGCCACGGCCCACATTGCCAGTGCGCCATTGCGCGGCAATCCGTGCGCAAGACTTGCCAGCACGCTTGTCGCCATCGCCAGCGCCGCGAAGAAAGGCAGGATCGTTGCATCCGACCAGTCGGCGGCAAATCCGCCATGGCGCAGCCGGTCGGAGAGGTAGAGCGCCACGAGCATGAAGAAGGCAATTGCGGCCAGCCACGCAAGGACGACCGACAGAAAGGCAAGGCCCGGCGCGATGAAGGCCGCAGCGTGGAGGGCGCCTGCCACACCCGAAAGGCCCAGCACGCTGGAAAACAGTGCGGGCGGAAAGGGCGTGTGGGTCGCGGGCATGGGCGCCTGATGGAATGGCCGGAAAAACATTTGTTGCGGAAGGCAGCGTGATTGTCGAGGGGCGGGAGATTGGAGAGTCACCCTTGTGCTTTCTGCCTCCGCCCGCGTGCCTTCACGCGGGGGAGGCCAGCGATGCTTTCGCATCGCGGGTGGGGGAAATCGCCGGGAAACAAATGCCCCCACCCGGAATTGAGATCGCTCCGCTCACTCAATTCCCTTGCGCTCCGCTCACCCCCGCAACAAGTTGCGGAGGAGGTTGAAGGGAGTTGTGCATACGATGACGAAAGCTCCGGGAGAGCGAAGGGAAAGCTGTTGTTGCGCGGCAGGAACTTGCCATCATGCAAGTCAAACAACACAAGAAGTCGGGGCACTCTTATGACAGGCACACGTTTGGCGGGGCGCAGGGCGATCATTACCGGCGCGGCATCGGGCATTGGCGCGGCTTGTGCCGATCTCTTTGCACAGGAGGGCGCAATTGTTCTGGCGGTTGATCTCGAAACCGCCTTTGCCCAAGCACGCGCGAACTGTAATGCCGCCGCGCGAGGCGTGCATCTGCTGGCCAAAAGTGTTGCCGACAGCGATGCGCCGGAGAAAATCATTGCCGAGGCGCTTTCCGTTTGCGGCGGCGTTGACATCCTGATGAACAATGCGGGCATCGGCACCAATGCGCTGGCCGAGCAGATGAGCGACGACGTGTGGCAGCGCACGATGGACATAAACGTCACGGCGCAGTTCCGCCTGTGCCGGGCGGCGATCCCGCATCTGAAAGAATCAAAGGCGGGGCGCATCATCAATGTGGCCTCGGTCATGGCCGAGGGCACCGACTACGGGCTTGCCGCCTATTGCGCTTCAAAGGCTGGTGTTGCGGGGCTGACCCGCACGCTGGCGCTGGAGCTGGGCAAGTTCGGCATTACCGCCAATTACATCCTGCCGGGCGCGATCAGCACCGGCATGACGCGCCCCCTGTGGGACGCGCGGCCCGAGATTCGCGATGTATGGGCGAAGAAGTCGCCGCTGCGGCGGGTGGGTGAGCCCATCGATATCGCCCGGGGCGCGCTTTTTCTTGCCTCTGACGATGGCGGCTTTGTGACTGGCCATGGTCTCAACGTCGATGGCGGACTGATGTTGCGGGTTTAAGGCCCCCGCCGGTTATCCATTAACGCGAAGTCAGAATGCCGGAGGCCCCGAAACACCGGAATTTCCGCCATTTGACTTGCCGGAAAGGGGCCTATCCCCTAAACGGCTTTGCGTCCCATGCTGGCCAGACCGGCATGGCATCCAATTGCCATTTGATAGGGGCATTCCATCCGCCATGGCGATGATTGAAACCGACGGGCTCGTCAAAAAATTCGGGCCTTTCACGGCTGTCCGCGGCATTACGCTTTCGGTCGACAAGGGCGAGGTTCTCGGCTTTCTCGGCCCCAATGGTGCGGGCAAGTCCACCACCATGAAAATGATCACGGGCTTTCTTGCGCCGACGCAGGGCACGGCACGCATCATGGGCCATGATGTGACGGCGGATCCCATCGCCGCACAAAAGCATCTGGGCTATCTGCCGGAAGGTGCACCCGCCTATGGCGACATGACGCCCCGCCAGTTCCTTTCCTTCATTGCCGAGATCCGCGGTTATCGCAGCTCCAGCGCCAAGGCCGCCGCCCAGCGCGCCATCGAACTTGCCTCGCTTGAAGGCGTGATCGAGCAGCCCATCGAGACACTCTCCAAGGGCTATAAGCGCCGCGTCGGCTTTGCCCAGGCGATCCTGCATGATCCGCCGGTGCTCATCATGGACGAGCCGACCGACGGTCTTGATCCCAACCAGAAATTTGCGATGCGCGGCCTCATCACCGGCATGGCTGCGGAAAAGGCGATCATCATCTCGACCCATATTCTGGAAGAAGTGGAATCGGTGTGCACGCGTGCGGTCATCATTGACCGCGGCCGCGTGGTGGCCGATGGCCCGATCATGGGCAAGACAGCCGCATTCAACGTGTTTGCGCCGGATGGATCATCTGCGGGCACGCTGAATGCCTCGACGGCTGATCTCGACGCAGTCTTCCGTGAACTCACCCGCGCGCACGCCTGACGAGAGCCAAGCCCCATGAACGCGACCTTCACCGTCTTCAAGCGCGAGTTTGCCAGCTACTTCGCAACGCCGCTCGCCTATGTGTTCATCGTGATCTTCCTTTTCACGATGGGCGCCTTCACCTTCTATCTCGGGAATTTCTACGAGAACGGTTCGGCAAGCCTTGCGACATTCTTCGGCTTTCATCCCTGGCTCTATCTCTTCCTGATCCCGGCCATCTCGATGCGCCTGTGGGCCGAGGAGCGCCGGGCTGGCACGATTGAGCTGTTGCTGACGCTGCCGATCCCGCTCTCTTCTGCCGTGATGGGCAAGTTCTTTGCGGCCTGGGTGTTTGCGGGTGTGGCGCTGGCGCTCACCTTCCCGATGTGGCTGACCGTCAATTATCTTGGTTCGCCCGACAATGGCGTGATCCTTGCCTCCTATATCGGCAGCTGGCTGATGGCGGGCGGGTATCTGGCCATCGGCGCCTGCATCAGCGCGGCGACCAACAATCAGGTGATCGCCTTCGTGGTGAGCGCCGTTGTCTGCTTCCTCTTTACAGTTGCAGGCGCGCCGCTGGTGGTGGATTTCTTTGCCAACTTCGCGCCCAACGCGGTGGTGCAGACGATTGCGTCGTTCAGCTTCCTGTCGCATTTCAACGCGATCATGAATGGCGTGATCGACCTGCGCGACATCATCTTCTTCGGCTCGCTGATCGCCATCTTCCTGTTTGCGACGGCTGTGCTCATTGACCTCAAGAAGGCCGGGTGAGGCCCATGAATGCGATCCTCAACATGCTGAAAAGCCGCCGCATCTCGGCGGGCGTGGCGCTGGCAGCAGCCATTATCATTTTTCTGGCCGTCAACATTGCCGCCAACAGCCTCATCCGCACGGCGCGCGTGGACCTCACTCAGGAGGGCCTCTTCACGCTTTCCGATGGCACGCGCAACATTCTGGCCGGGCTTGATGAGCCGGTGACGCTGCGCCTTTATTATTCGGAAAGCCTGGCGGCGTCCTATCCGGCGCTGCGCTCCATTGCCGAGCGTGTGCGCGATACGCTGACCGAGATCGAGTCGGCGGGCGGCGGCAATATCGTCTTCGAGATGATCGATCCTGAACCCTTCAGCGAAGACGAAGACAAGGCGGCGACGCTGGGCATTCAGGGCCAGCCGACTCAGGATGGCGAGGTCATCTATTTCGGCCTTGTCGGCACGAATGCGGTCGATGGCCGCGAAGTCATTCCGTTTTTTACGGCAGAGCGCGAAGCCTATCTGGAATATGATCTGGTTTCGATGATCCACCGTCTTTCGGGCAAGCGGCGCCCGGTTCTGGGTATCGTCACCAACCTGCCGCTTGATACCGGGCCGGGCGGGTTGACGGCGGCGCTGCAGGGCCTGTCGCAGCCTTATGTGATCTACGAATATCTCCAGCAGGTGTTCGATCCCACCTTCCTTGAGCAGGATTTCGACCGCGTTCCGGAAAATGTTGATGCGCTTCTGATTGCGCATACCAGGGCGCTGAATGACCGCACGCTTTATGCCATCGACCAGTTCGTGATGCGCGGCGGGCGCGTGATTGCCGTTGTTGACCCGGTCAGCGAGATCAGCCGGGCCGCCTCGGAAACCGGTGACCCGCTATCCGGCGCGACGTTCAGCTCTGACATGCCGCGGCTTTTTGCGTCGTGGGGCGTTTCCTACAAGGTGAACGAAGTCGTTGCCGACCGCACGCGCGCCATGCGCGTTCAGGCGGGCAGCGATCTGCGCCGCCTGGAAGTTGATTACGTGCCCTGGCTTGCCATGCTGCCGGATGACTTTGACGTCTCTGACATCGCCATGGCCAATGTCGGCAGCATCAATTTTGCAACCGCCGGCCATTTCACGCCGGTTGACGGAGCGACCACGCGCTTTGCGCCGCTGGTTGCTTCCACCACGCAGGCGATGGTGATCGACTCAGCCGAGTTGATGATGGCGCCGGATCCGGACGGGCTTCTGGCCCGCTTCCTGCCGACGGGGCAGCGTTATGTGCTCGCGGCGCGGCTTTCTGGCCCTGTGCGCACGGCGTTCCCGGATGGTGCGCCGCCGCCAGCGCCACCGGCAGAGGGTCAGCCCGCGCCGCTGCCGCTGCCCGATCATCTGACCGAAACGGCCGACGCCAACATCATCGTGATCGCCGACAGCGACATTTTCGATGACCGCTTCTGGGTGCAGGTCGGGCGTCAGGGCGGGCAGCGCGTGGCGCAGGCCTTTGCCGGCAATGGCGACTTCCTGGTCGGCGCGATCGAGAACATGCTCGGCTCGAACGATCTCATCTCGCTGCGTGCGCGTTCGGTTTCGTCGCGCCCGTTCACGGCGGTTGATGATCTGCGCAAGGCAGCCGAAACGCGCTTCCTTGCCGAAGAGCAGCGCCTGCAGGCCAAGCTTGAGGCGACAGCGGCGCGCATCCAGCAGCTCCAGCAGATCAGTGGCGGCGACAGCGCCGTCCTGACGCCCGAGCAGCAGGCCGAGGTTGAGCGCTTCCGCGCCGAACTGGCTGCGACGCGCGGAGAATTGCGCGAAGTGCAGCGCAATCTGCGCCGCGATGTTGAAAATCTCGGCTCCAGCCTTGCCTTCATCAATATCGCACTGGTGCCGCTGTTGCTGGTTGTGGCGGCAGTGGTGCTTGCCATCCTGCGCAACAGGCGCCGGATGCGTTCGGCTCAAGTTCACTAAGCCGGTCTTCTAAAGGGGAATGCGCATGGCCCACGATCTTCAGCCGGGTGATGCCATCCGCCGCCGCCGCGTCTTGGGCGTGTCGGCAGGTGCGGGTGTGGCGATCATGGTGTCGCTTTTTGTTGTCCTGATGGGCGGCAACAAGAACCGCAGCGACTTTGAGGAGACAAAGCCGTTTCCTGACCTGGCCGCGCAGGCGGGTGAGATCACTGAAATCCGCATCGAGTCGAAAGATGCCAACGTTACGGTGACGCGGGGCGAGGACGGCAAGTTTACGGTCGCCAACCGCTACAATTTCCCGGCCGACACGGCGCGCATCCGGCGGCTGGTTTCGTCGCTGACGGAAATGACTTTCATCGAACGCAAGACGGCCAAGCCGGACCGCCATGAGGCCGTTGGTCTTGGCCTTCCCGCCGATGGCGGTTCGGGCGTTGTGGTCACCCTGATGCGCGGGCAGGAGACGCTGGCTGCCATCGTTCTGGGCAAGCTTGATGCGCCGCCGTCGGGGCTCAACCCCGGTTCGATCTATGCGCGGCTTCTGGGTGATGATCAGACCTATATCGCGCGCGGCCTGCCCGATGCGCCGCCGCAGCCCGGCGAGTGGCTGGACAAGGCGCTGGCGGGAATTGATCCCGTGCGGCTTGCCGCAGCCACGCTGCGCCCGGCGGGCGAGGCGGAATACACGCTGACGCGCGCGGACCCGACGGTTGCCGACTTCACGCTGGAAAACATCCCGGCTGGCCGCACGCCGCAATCGGCCTATGCCCTGAACGGCCCGGCCTTTGCCGTCATCAGCCTGACGTTTGAAGATGTCATGCCGGCGGAGGAGCTGGACACGTCAACCGTTTCGCGCGCGCTCTATCGCACGTTTGATGGCCTGACCATCATGCTCACCATTGTGGCCAAGGACGGCCGCAACTGGGCGCTGATTGATGCGATCGGCGATCCATCGCTGACGCCGCCCGCAGTGCCGGGGCCGGACGGATCGGTGGCACTGCCGCCCGATGTCGCTGCCGAAGCCGCTGCCATCCGCCAGCGTACGGCGGGCTATGCGTTTGCGATCCCGAGTTACGTCGCCTCACAGATGCTGGTCTCGCGCGAGATGCTGCTGACGCCTGCACCGGAAGCACCACCCGCCCCGGAAGCAACGCCGTAAGGATCAGTTCCCGCCGGCCAGTGACAGGGCGCTTGCGTCCTCCAGCATGGCGGCGGCGAGGATGCGGCCGGGGCCGCCGTCAGCGCGGCGCTCCTGCACCAGCACGACATAGCCGTCATAGATTTCGCCAATGTCTTCGCCGCGGGAAACGTCAAAGCTGACGGCGCTGCCATCATAGCGGCCAAGCTCGATCATCTGGCGGACGACATTGGCATAGCGGATGATGCGGCCGCCGTTTTCGCCCTGACCAATATTGACGTCGCGCTCCGCCAGTTTGCGGATGAAGAGGACCGTCGCGTCGCGGTTTACACCCATCGGATCAGCCGCGACTGAAATGCGGATGGTGTCATCCTCAATGGCAATCGACGCGGCGGGGCGGGTGATGGCCTCGCCCAGAGCCGCGTCAATCAGGGCATTCACTTCATCGCGGCGGCTGCCCACCGTATCCATCGCGCCCATGATGACGGCTTGCGGCGTATAGACCTGGCGTGCGGGCATGGCCTGCGCATAGGCCTGCTGGCGCAGTGAGAATTCGCGCTTGGCCAGATTATCGACCCAGCCCAGATAGTCCCAGATGTCCACGTTGAAGGTAAGCGCGATGACATCTGCGCGCGTCGCCAGTTCGTGCAGGAATTCATCGGCAGGCGGGCACGACGAACAACCCTGGCTGGTGAAAAGCTCCACAACCACGGGGCGCAGAGAATCGTCTGCGCGGGCGGGAGCGGTGGCAGCAATTCCCATCACCGCCACTGCCAAAGCTTTCACCAATCGACGGCGCATCATCGGCATGATCCTTCTGAACGGGCCCCCGCCTGTCCGCCCGGCCAGTTGGCCAAATCACGCGCTCACGCGCAAGTCACGAGATCGCCAGTGGCGTTCACGCGGCTTTCAGAAGGCCGCGCAGCACGTAAAGCAGAATGCCGCCGTGACGGTAATAATCGACCTCCTCGGCGGTATCGATGCGGCAAATGACCGGCACTTCACGCTTTTCACCATTGGCGCCGGAAATGACGAGGGTCAGCGTCATCTTGGGCGAAATGGCCGAAAGGCCTGCGATGGATACCGTTTCGTCGCCTTTCAGGCTCAGCGATTTGCGGTCGGTGCCCTCCATGAACTGGAGCGGCAACACGCCCATGCCCACCAGGTTTGAGCGGTGAATGCGCTCAAACGATTCCGCCACCACGGCGCGCACGCCCAGAAGGTTGGTGCCCTTTGCCGCCCAGTCGCGCGACGAGCCGGTGCCGTATTCCTTGCCCGCAAAGATCACCAGCGGCACGCCGTCGCGCTGATAACGCATGGCGGCGTCATAGATTGGCATGGTCTCGCCCGAGGGGCGGTGGATGGTGTTGCCACCCTCCTTGCCGCCCAGCATCTCGTTCTTGATGCGGATGTTGGCAAAGGTGCCGCGCATCATCACTTCGTGATTGCCGCGGCGTGCGCCATAGGAGTTGAAATCCTCCTGCCGCACCTGACGCTCTGACAGGTAGATGCCGGCGGGGCTGGTGCCCTTGATGTTGCCGGCAGGGCTGATGTGGTCGGTCGTGATCGAGTCGCCGAACAGGGCGAGCACGCGCGCATCCTTCACATCGGTAATCGGCTTGGGCTCAACGCCCATGTTCTGGAAATAGGGCGGGTGCTGCACATAGGTCGAGTTCATCGACCAGGAATAGGTGAGGCTCTTGCCCTTGCCGCCCACCTTTTTCCACTGCGGCCCGCCATCGAACACGTTGGCATAACGCTTGCGGAACATGGCGGGCGTCACGCATTTGCGGATGGTGTCGGCAATCTCGCGCGCGCTTGGCCAGATATCGGCGAGATAGACCGGTTCGTTGTCGTCGTCATAGCCGACGGGATCAGCGGTCAGGTTGAAATTGACCGAACCTGCCAGCGCATAGGCCACCACCAGCGGCGGCGAGGCGAGATAGTTCGCGCGCGTCTGCGGATTGACGCGGCCCTCAAAATTGCGATTGCCGGAAAGCACAGCAGCAACAGCCAGATCGCCCTTGGTGATGGCTTCAGAGATATTGTCAGGCAGGGGGCCGGAATTGCCGATGCAGGTGGTGCAGCCATAACCGACAAGGTTGAAGCCGAGCTTGTCGAGATATTTGGTGAGGCCTGCCTTATCGAGATAGTCGCTGACCACCTGACTGCCGGGGGCGAGCGAGGTTTTCACCCACGGCCGCACCTTCAGGCCGCGCTTGACGGCGTTGCGGGCAAGCAGGCCCGCCGCCAGCATCACGCTGGGATTGGACGTGTTGGTGCAGGAGGTGATGGCGGCGATCATCACATCGCCATGGCCAATGGTGAAGTCGGTGCCCGCGACCTTCTCGCGGTGCATGGCGACGTCACCCTTTTTGTAGTCGTTGACGAGCGTCTGGGTGAAATTGTCGGCAACGTCGGCCAGCGGCACGCGGTCCTGCGGGCGCTTGGGCCCGGCAAGGCTGGAGCCGACTGTTGAGATGTCGAGCGACAGCGTATCGGTGAAGACAGGATCGCCTGACTTTTTGGTGCGGAACATGCCCTGCGCCTTGGCATATTTTTCCACCAGCGCCACGCGCTTGGGGTTCCGGCCCGTCGCCTTGAGGAAGTGCAGCGTTTCGCCATCGACCGGAAAGAAGCCGCAGGTTGCCCCATATTCCGGCGCCATGTTGGCGATGGTCGCGCGGTCCTCGAGGGAAAGTTCATCAAGGCCGGGGCCATAGAACTCAACGAACTTGTTGACCACACCCTTCTTGCGCAGCATCTGCGTGATGGTGAGCACGAGATCGGTGGCGGTCACGCCCTCACGCAGCTTGCCGGAGAGTTTCATGCCGATCACTTCGGGGATCAGCATGGAGATCGGCTGGCCGAGCATCGCGGCCTCGGCCTCGATGCCGCCAACACCCCAGCCCAGCACGGCCAGACCATTGACCATGGTGGTGTGGCTGTCGGTGCCGACCAGCGTGTCGGGATAGGCGACCTCCATCATCTTCGCCTTGCCCTTGGGCTGGGGTATCGCGGCCTTGGCGGTCCAGACGGTCTGGGCGAGATATTCGAGGTTCACCTGATGGCAGATGCCCGTGCCCGGCGGCACGACGCGGAAATTGTTGAACGCGCTCTGGCCCCAGCGCAGGAATTCATAACGCTCCTTGTTGCGCTCGTATTCCAGGGCGACGTTTTTCTTGAAGGCGTCCTTGCCGCCGAAATTGTCCACCATCACCGAGTGGTCGATTACGAGGTCCACAGGGGCGAGCGGATTGATCTTCTCCGGGTTGCCGTTCAGCGCCTTCATCGCATCGCGCATGGCGGCAAGGTCCACCACGGCGGGCACGCCGGTAAAATCCTGCATCAGCACGCGCGCGGGGCGGAATGCGATCTCGCGGTCGCTCTTTTTCGTCCTGGCCCAGGCGGCAATCGCCTTGATGTCGTCCTTGGTGACGGAGCGGCCGTCTTCGGTGCGCAGCAGGTTCTCAAGCAGCACTTTCAGCGAATAAGGCAGTCTGCCGATGCCCTTAAGCCCGTTTTTCTCGGCGGCGGCGAGTGAGTAATAGACATAGGTCTTGCCGCCCGCCGTCAGGGTCTTGCGGCACTTGAAACTGTCGAGGCTCATGGGGTTTGATCCTTGGGGTGTGATGGCGGCGTGTTTACCAGATTCTGCCTTCCATTCCATGACTAAGGCCGCCTTTCCCTCCCCCCGGCAGGACACAAAATGGACGCCCTCAGCATCGAAAAAAGCGGGCCTGTTACAACTGTCATTCTCAACCGCCCGGATGTGAAGAATGCGGTCGATGGGCCGACGGCCGCCCGGCTGGTCGAGGCGTTTCTTGCCTTTGAGGCGGATGCAGAGGCGAAGGTTGCTGTCTTCTACGGGGCGCATGGGGCGTTCTGCGCAGGCGCCGATCTGAAAGCCATTGGCACAGACCCCAGACGCGCCAATCCGATGCGGCCGATTGATCCGGCGCTAGGCCCGGGCCGTGATCCCAATGGGCCGATGGGGCCGTCGCGGCTTTCGCTGAAAAAGCCTGTGATTGCTGCCATTGCCGGGCCTGCAGTGGCCGGCGGGCTGGAGCTGGCGCTCTGGTGCGATATGCGGGTGGTCGAAGAAGATGCCATCATGGGCGTGTTCTGCCGCCGCTGGGGTGTGCCGCTGATCGACGGGGGCACGGTGCGCCTGCCGCGGCTGATCGGACATTCGCGCGCTATCGACCTCATCCTGACGGGGCGGCCAGTCTCGGCCGCCGAGGCGCTCTCTTTTGGCCTGGCCAACCGCGTGGTGGCCAAGGGCACAGCGCGGCAGGAGGCTGAAAACCTTGCCCGGCAGATTGCAGCCTTCCCCGAAACCTGCATGTTGAACGACAGGCGCTCGGCGATTGCGCAATGGGATCTTGATCTTGATGCAGCCCTTGCCAACGAATTCGCGCTTGGGGTTGAGACACTTCAAAGTGGTGGCGCCGCTGGTGTGCAGAACTTCATTGCAGGCAAGGGACGGGGCGGGCGCTTTGACGGCTGAGATGCATTATGGCGTTTGAAGCGTTCAGCGTGCGCGCGGAAAAGCTCGCCTGCGCGCGCAGCGGGCGCAGCGTGTTTGTGGGCCTTTCGTTTGAGGCGGGGCCGGGGCTTACCGAATTGCGCGGTCGCAATGGCGCAGGCAAATCATCGCTGTTGCGCATGATCGCCGGTTTCATTGCACCTCATTCGGGAACGCTCTCCATCATGCGCAATGGCGCGCCCTTNNGACCACGCGCTGGACCGGTTGGGGCTTATGCGCCTTGCCGATACGCCAATCCAGTATCTGTCGGCGGGTCAGCGCAAGCGCGTGGCGCTGGCGCGCGCGTTCCAGATGCAAAAGCCGCTCTGGCTGATGGATGAGCCGCTCTCGGCCCTCGACGATGACGGGCGTGCGCGCGTGGCCGGCATCATCCGCGCGCATGTGGCCCAAGGCGGCACCATCATTGCCGCCACGCATGAGCCGATTGATGCGGCGGCGGCGCGCATTGTGATCGGACCCGCAGAGGCGCGCGCTGCATGACCGCGTTTCTCGCCCTCGTGCGCCGCGATGTGATGCTCTCGTTCCGCATTGGCGGCGGCGCGGTGCTGGGTCTTGTCTTTTTCCTGACAGTTGGCGCGCTGATGCCGCTGGGCATCGGGCCGGAGCCGCAGCTCCTTTCGAAAATTGCGCCGGGACTCATCTGGGTGCTGGCGGTGCTGACGGCTCTTCTGACGCTTGACCGGCTGTTTCAGGCGGATTTTGAAGATGGCAGTCTTGACCAGCTGGCGCTGGGCCAATTGCCGTTGTGGCTTGTCGTGCTGGGCAAGGTGCTGGCGCATTGGCTGACCACGGGTCTGCCGCTCTGTCTGTTTGCGCCGTTGATGGGTGTGCTTTTTGGCCTTGCGCCCGAGGGCTATTGGCCGCTGGTGCTGGGGCTTCTTCTCGGGACGCCGGCCTTGAGCCTGACAGGCGCGATGGGCGCCGCGCTCACGGTTGCCCTGCGGCGCGGCGGATTGCTCCTTTCACTCATCGTTCTTCCGCTCTATATCCCGGTCCTCATCTTCGGGGCGGGCAGCGCCATCATGGCGGTTGACGGGCTTGGCGCTGACGGCGCGCTGATGATGGTTTCTGCCCTCTCGCTTTTCTCTCTTGTTGTCTCGTTGCCCTTGTCGGCGCTTTCACTGAAGACCCATCTTTCGTGATCCAGCGATTTGCCAACCCCAAACGGTTTGATGCGATTGCCCGGCGCGTGGCGCCGGTGATGGCAGTGGCTGCGGCTGCGTGTCTGGCGTGGGGCGTGTGGCTTGCGCTCTTTGATTCACCGCCCGACTTCCGGCAGGGCGATACGGTGCGCATCATGTATGTGCATGTGCCCGCCGCATGGATGGCGTCAGCCGTCTATGTGCTGATTGCGGTGGCCAGTGCGGTGTCGCTGATCTTCCGTCATCCGCTGGCCGATGTGGCGGCGCGTGCGGCGGCGCCCTTCGGTCTTGCCTTCACGTTTCTTGCGCTTGTCACCGGCTCGCTGTGGGGCAAGCCGATGTGGGGCACGTGGTGGGTGTGGGACGCGCGGCTGACTTCTGTGCTGGTGCTGTTCTTCCTTTATGCGGGCTATATCGCCGTGTGGCAGGCGATGGAGGACACGCAAAAGGCCGCGCGTGCGGCGGCGATCCTTGCACTGGCGGGTTCCGTCAACATTCCCATCATCCGGTTTTCGGTTGACTGGTGGAATTCATTGCATCAACCCGCCAGCGTGTTCCGCGCCGAGGGGCCGACCATCGACAGTTCCATGCTGTGGCCGCTGGGCGTGATGGCGCTGGCGTACACGTTCCTGTTCGCGGCGCTGTGGCTTTACGCCATCCGCACTGAGATTGCCGCGCGGCGCGCGCGCACGCTTGCCATGATGGTCGCATCTCGTGACGAGGCCGCCGATGGCACAGGGGAGGCGCGTCATGCCTGACCCAGGCAACTTTTTTGACATGGGCGGTTATGCTGCCTTTGTGTGGCCAGCCTATGGCGTTTCGCTCGTCGTGCTGTGCGCGCTGGTAGCGGGCACGCTGATCCGCCGCCGCCGCGTGCTGCGTCAGCTGGCAGCGCTTGAGCGTGCGGCGGGCAACTCTCCGGAAAATCAGTGATGATGCGGCGCATGATCCTTGTTGCGCCGCTGATCGTGTTTGCCGCGATGGCCATCTTCTTTCTGGTCACGCTTGAGTCCACGCGCGTGACGGGGCCGCAAAGCCCGCTGATCGGAAAGCCCGCGCCTGGGCTTTTGCTGGACGGCGTTGCTGGATCGGGCGCGCCGGGGCTTTCCTCGGCCGACATTCAGGGCAAAGTTGTCATCGTCAATGTGTTTGCCTCGTGGTGCACGCCCTGCCGCATTGAGCATCCCCTTCTGATCGAGCTGGCGCGGGCGCATCTCGTTGTCGGCATCAATTACAAGGACAAGCCAGACGCCGCGCGTGCGTTTCTGGACGAACTCGGCAATCCTTACGCCCGCATTGGTGCGGATGGCGATGGCCGCGCAGGGATCGATTGGGGCATTACCGGCGTTCCCGAGACCTATGTGGTCGATGCGCAGGGGATTGTGGTGTGGAAGATCGGCGGGCCGCTGACGCCCGACATTGTCAGCGCCGAGCTGTTGCCGCTGCTCGCGCGGCTTTCCGGCAACTGACATTAACCGGCAAGCAACCATGTTCGGCGATGCTGAGCGCGTCGTTTGATGGTGAATGACCGGTTAAATGAAGATCACGCCCGCCCAGCTTGCCGCACTATCGGCTCAGGCCAACGCCCAGCGCACAGCGGCGCAGGGCCCGGCTGAGCGTGCGCGTGCGCCGCAGACGCAGACGGTCAATTCCCCTGTCAAGACACCGCCGCGCACAGCGCCCCGCGCTGATGGGGGTGAGGCGTTTGTTCCCCTCAAGGCGCCGGAACTTGCACGGCCGCAGGCGAAGGCTGCACCTGCCGCGTCGCCCGCTGTTGCGGCCAGTGCGCCCCTCGCGCCGGTGGCCAAGGCAGCCGGGCTTGATCGTGCGGCAATCATTGCAGCGGCCTATGGCCGGCCTGCAGAGACAGCGCGGGCGCAAAACATTCCCGCAGCCTGGCGTGAAGCGCCGATGGCGGGCACCCGGCCGGCCTGGGTGCCGCCCGGTTCGACCCTCGACATCAAAGTCTGATCAGTCTTTCGCATCCGAAAGAGCGGCGATGGCGGCCAGCGCCTTTATCAGTTCGCCGCGCTTTGGCGCGGGAACGGCGGCCATCAATTTTGCCTCGGTACGGCTGGCGGCATTGGCCATGGCCTTGATTGCCCGCAACCCCTTTGGCGTCAGGCGCACGGCATTTGCCCGGGCATCTTCGGTCAGGCGCTTGCGCGTCACGTAATCGCGCGCAATCAGGCGGGACAGCATTTCAGCCAGCGTTGAACGATCAATGCCGGTGGCGTCCACCAGGCTTGCCTGACTTGCGCCATTGTGGGTGTTGATGGCGGCAAGCACAGCATGTTGCCGCGCGGTCAAGCCACCCTTGCCCGCCTCGGCCGCATAAAGATCATCGGCCAGCTGGTGGCAGCGGCGCAACAACTGGCTGAGCGGGATATGGCTGTTGGCTGATGTTTTGCCGCTGCGTGATGCCATGGTCCCGAACGCCCCCGTTCATCCGTATCCGTCATATCGGCGCGGACATTAGCATGAGCGAATAAAGAGAAAAGCGGGGAATGAACTTTTCCACAGGTCATTTCCTCCTTGTGCGGCGGCACTGGCCGTTGCAGCCTTTTTCAATGAGCGATGAAAAACAAAAGCCGCCTGCCGGGCAGCCCTTTGCCAATTTCGACCGCCGCGTGCCCGACGGGGACAGTCTGGAGCGGCTGGTCTGCCGCGACTGTGGACACATCCATTACGCCAATCCCAAAATCGTGGTCGGCTGCGTGGTGGCGCATGAAGGCAAGATATTGATGTGCCGCCGCGCCATCGAACCGCGGCGCGGATATTGGACTATCCCGGCGGGGTATCTGGAAGAACACGAGACGATCGAAGCTGGCGCGCGGCGTGAAGCCATGGAAGAGGCCATGGCCGATGTCGTGCTGGACGGGCTTCTGGGCGTCTATAACGTCGCGCGGATCAGCCAGGTGCAGCTGATCTATCGCGCGCGGCTGGCGCGTCCGTCATTTGCGGCGGGGCCTGAGAGCCTTGAGGTCGCGCTCTATGGCTGGGACGAAATCCCGTGGAGCGAACTTGCGTTTCCCACTGTGAAGCTTGCGCTCACGCATTACCGGCAGGTGGAGGGGCAGGCGCTTTTTGCGCCGTTTACGAATCCGCTTTGACGGGTTCTGCTTCGCTCTCGGGTGCGGGCTTGATGGTGTGGCGCTCAATCAGCGGCACCTGAAACACAAAGAAGCCGATCATGATCGGATAGACGCCCCAGATTTTGTACGCGGCCCAGAACTCGGTGGAAAAATTCGTCCACACCAGATGATTGGCGATTGCGAGCGTGAAGAAAAGGCAAGCCATGCGGATGGTGAGCTTGCGCCAGCCGGTGTCATCCAGCTGGAACGCCATCTCCAGCACGATCTTGAGGAAGTACTTCTTCCACCACAGACCGGCCAGCAGCAGCACACCCAGCACGGTGTTATAGATCGTAGGCCTGATCTTGATGAAGAACTCATCGCGAAAGGCGAGCGTTAACGCACCAAAGGCCAGCACAACGATGAGCGCAAAGCTCATCAACGGCGACAGGCGCCGTTCAATGGCAAAGGCAATGGCCGCCGACAGCACCATCGCGCCCATCAGGACGGCGGTTGCGATGAAAATGTCGCTGGCCAGGAGCGTGATGAAGAAAATGCCGACGGGGGCGAGCTCCAGCACATGCCGGACAGAAGCTTTCATGCGGCGCGGCGCAAGCGTGGTCATGCATCAGGTCCGAAGGTTTCGAGCCCGACCAGAGCGCGGGCAAAGGTTTTGGCCTCAAAGGGCGCCAGCTCGTCGATGGCCTCGCCAAAGCCGATGAAGCGCACCGGCAGGCCAAAGCGCTCCACAATCTGCACCAGCACGCCGCCGCGCGCGGTGCCATCCAGCTTGGTGACGGCAAGACCGGTCACACCTGCGGTGGCGCCGAAAATTTCTGCCTGCGCCACGGCGTTCTGGCCGGTGGTGGCATCCAGCACCAAAAGTGTTTCATGCGGGGCGTCGGGCGACTGCTTTTTCAGGACGCGCACGATCTTGGCGAGTTCCTGCATCAATCCGGCCTTGTTCTGAAGGCGGCCAGCCGTGTCGATCAGCAGCACATCTGCGCCCGCATTGCGCGCTTCGCTCAACGCGTCATGGGCAAGGCTTGCCGCGTCGCTGCCCGGCGCGCGGGCGATGACCGGTACATTCGCGCGCTCGCCCCAGACTTTCAGCTGATCGATGGCCGCGGCGCGGAAGGTGTCACCTGCCGCGATCATCACCTTGCGGCCGGATGACGCAAAGCGTGCAGCGAGCTTGCCGATGGTTGTGGTCTTGCCGCCACCATTGACGCCGACCACAAGGATGACATGCGGCTTTGCATCCGTGATGAGCAGATTCTTTTCGGCGGGCGCCAGCAGGGCGGCGATTTCCTCTGCCAGCACGTCGCGCAGTTCGGCAGGCGTGATGTCCTTGTCGTGGCGGCGCGCGCCGATCGCCTTGGCAATCTTGCGGGCGGGGCCGGGGCCGAGATCGGACGTGATCAGCAGTTCTTCGAGATCGAAGACGGCATCGGCGTCGAGCTTGCGCTTGGTGAAAAGCGCAGTCACGCCATCGGCCAGCCGGTCGGTGGAACGCTTCAGCCCCGCCTTCAGGCGCGCGAACATGCCCTTCTTTGCGGGCACGTCTTTCAGCGTGTCGTCGCTCATGCGGCAAGCGCCCCGCTGGCGGCCTGCGCCTGCAATGTGGTGCGTGTTGCCGCCGTAATGCTGGTCTCAATGATCGCGCCGGGTGTCGCGGGTTTATCCAGAATCACTTCACAGAAATCGGGCGCGCGGGCGCGCAATGGCTCCTCGACCAGCACGCTGAGCGTGCGGCCCACTTGCCGCGCCAGATGGCGCGCGAGAGCATCCTCGCCCTTGTCGCGCAGTGCAGCCGCGCGGGCACGGATGACCGTGCCGGAAAGTTGCGGCATGCGTGCGGCGGGCGTGCCCTTGCGCGGACTGAACGGAAAGACGTGCAGGAACGAAAGACCGCATTCGTCCACCAGCTCGAGTGAACGCGCGAACATCTCATCCGTCTCGGTCGGAAAACCCGCAATGATGTCGGCGCCAAATGCAATGTCCGTGCGGCGTGCGCGCAGATCGGCACACAGACGGATCGCATCTTCGCGCGCATGGCGGCGCTTCATGCGCTTCAGGATCATGTTGTCGCCTGCCTGGAGCGAGAGGTGGAGATGCGGCATCAGGCGCGCCTCGCCCGTGACGAGTTCAAAAAGCGCCGGGTCGATTTCGACTGCATCCAGTGATGACAGGCGCAGACGCATCAACTCCGGCATGGCCTTGAGAATGCGGGCGCACAGATCGCCCAGCCTGGGCGCGCCCGGCAGATCAGTGCCATAAGAGGTGATGTCCACACCGGTCAGCACAATCTCGTTGATGCCGCCACCCACAAGGCGGCGCACCTGATCCACCACGGCCCCCATCGGCACAGAGCGCGAATTGCCCCGGCCATAGGGGATGATACAGAACGTGCAGCGGTGATCGCAGCCATTCTGCACCTGCACAAAGGCGCGGGCGCGATCCTTCAGCCCGTCGATCATGTGATGGGCGGTCTCGCGCAACTCCATGATGTCGTTGACCCGCACCTTTTCGGCGGCGCTGGCGCCAAAATCCGGCACGGCGGCATAGGCGGCGGCCTTTGCCTTGTCGGCGTTGCCGATCACGGCATCGACCTCCGGCATGGCGGCAAAGGTCTCGGGTTCTGTCTGGGCGGCGCAGCCCGTCACGATGATGCGTGCGCCGGGGTGCTCGCGGCGCGTGCGGCGGATCTGCTGGCGGGCCTGACGCACCGCTTCGCCCGTGACCGCGCAAGTGTTGACGACGACAATGTTGTCTTCGCCGCTTTCGGCCAGTGCGGCGCGGATCTGCTCTGACTCATAGGCGTTGAGGCGGCAGCCAAAGGTGAGCACGTCGCGCCGTGCATTGTCTGTCATGGCGCGGCCCCCTGCATCAGGCGCGCAAGATCAGCGTCCACAATCCCATGAAAGCTTTCGGATGCGGGGCCGGTCATGATGACGTGGCTGTCTGCCTCGCGCCATTCGATCTCAAGGTCTCCGCCATCCAGCGTGATGGTGGCGCGACGTTCAACGAGGCCGCGGCGTTGTGCTGCGACCAATGTTGCGCAGGCGCCGGTGCCGCACGCCATGGTGATGCCCACGCCGCGCTCCCACACGCGCAGGCGGATATGGGTGCGCGAGAGGATTTGTGCGAACTCCACATTCGTCCGCTCAGGGAACAACGGATGATGCTCGATCATCGGCCCGATGCGGTCGATGGCGTGGGCGGTCACATCCTCAACGAAAAACACGCAATGCGGATTGCCCATGGAGACGGCGGCCGGCGTGTGCAGCACGGGCGCATCAATCGGCCCGACCTTGATGTCGATGCGGCGGGTATCCATGCGTTCAGCCAGCGGAATCTCCTGCCAGTCCAGGCGGGGTGCGCCCATATCGACGCTGACGCTGCCATCGGCATTGACGGCGCAATCAAGCAGCCCCTGCACAACGCGGATGCGGATGCGGCTCCTGCCCGTTTCGGCGGCAGCCAGCCTGGCCACACAGCGCGCCGCATTGCCGCAATTCTCTGCCTCGGACCCGTCGGCATTGATGACGCGCATGCGCAGATCGGCGCCGTCGGTCTTTTCCATCACGATGACGCTGTCGCAGCCAATGCCAAAGCGCCGGTCAGCGAGCGCGCGGGCGGGTGCTCCGGCAACCGACAAAGGCTGCGTCCGGGCATCCAGCACGACAAAGTCGTTGCCGCAACCCTGCATCTTGCGGAAATGAAGCGGGCTCAATTGGGGAATGGCGTTCATGGGCGGGGTTATAGTTGCGGGGCATGGCGATGGAAAGGCGGGCGCCGGGCCATTGGCACCATGCCTAACGTGTTGAAACCATGAGGATGCCGTTCAGACGCCTCACCTTGAAGTGACAGGTTGGCACCGCCTTTCATGTTTTCACCGGGCGGGCTGGGCATTATGGTCCCAGCCTTTCCCGGGTTCTCCCGCACGGGGCGGGATACCTGAAAGCTGAAACATGCCGGAGATTTCATGCGCCGAATTGCCCTTGCCGCGGTTTCCGCGGTCGCGACCCTTGGCCTTGCCGCGGGTCTTCCGTTGATGGCTTCTGCCGATGTGCCACCTGCACCAGAGGCAAGTGACCCCTTCATCTGGCTTGAAGAGGTCAAGGGTGCCGAGGCGCTCGCCTGGGTTGCCGAACGCAATGCCGAGTCGACCAGCCTGCTTCAGGGTGATCCGCGCTATCAGACGCTGCTTGATGGCGTCACCAAGATACTGACCGCCGAAGACCGCATCCCCTATGGCGGCGTCTCGGGTGGCTACGTTTACAACCACTGGCAGGACAGCACACATGTGCGCGGCATCTGGCGGCGTGCGACCATCGATTCCTACGCCAGCGCCAGTCCCGCGTGGGAGACGCTGATTGACGTCGATGCGTTGGCCGCATCAGAGAACGAAAACTGGGTGTGGTCTGGCGTGGACTGCGCGGCGCCAGATTTCAACCGCTGCCTTGTGCGCCTGTCGCGCGCGGGCGGTGATGCGGTTGTCGTGCGCGAATATGACATTGCAGCGCGCAGTTTTGTGGCCGACGGCTTTTATGTGGAAGAGGCCAAGACTTCGACTGCCTGGTTCAACACCGATACGCTTCTGATTGGCAGCGATTTCGGCGAGGGCAGCCAGACAACGTCAGGCTATCCGCGCATCACCAAGTTGTGGAAGCGCGGCACGCCGCTTTCGGAAGCAACGACCATCTTTGAAGGTCAGGCCGAGGATACCGGCATCTGGCCGGCTGTTTCTGACCGCGAGGAAGGTTCGGTTGCGTTCGTCATCCGCGCCATCAATTTCTTCGACACCGAGTATCACATCATCAAGATTGACGGCACGCTGGCTTTGTTGCCGGTTCCCGTGTTTGCCGAGTGGCAGGACATTTTCGAGGGCCATGCCATCTTCAAGCTGCGCCTTGACTGGGCGCACGAGGGCAAGACCTGGAAGCAAGGCTCGCTGATTTCCATGGACCTGGCCAAGTGGCTGGTGGAGGGCGGCGCGCCGGCGTTCGAGCTCATGTACGAGCCGACAGATGCGACGGCAGTTGATGGCGTTTCAGCGTCGAAGTCTGCGGTCTGGGTTGCCCTGCTCGACAATGTGAAGGGCCGTGTTCTGACCTATACGCGCGGGGCAGAGGGCTGGGTCTCGGCGCCGGTTGCCATGCCGGAGAACGGCACGATCGACATTTCCGACACCAATGCGTTCGACGACACGGTTTTCATCAATTACGAAGACTTCCTGACGCCCGACAGTCTTTACATGTCGCGCGATCTGGGAACGCCTTCGGTCATCAAGTCGCTGCCGGCGCGCTTTGATGCCAGCGGTCTCGAGATTTCGCAGATGAGCGCGATCTCGAAGGACGGCACGGCAATCCCCTATTTTGTGGTGCGCAAAGCGGGTGCAGCACCCGGCCCGACGCTGCTCTATGCCTATGGCGGCTTCGAGGTGTCGATGAATCCGTGGTATTGGGGGACGGCTGGCAAGCTCTGGATGGAACGCGGCGGCACGGCCGTTGTTGCCAATATCCGCGGCGGCGGCGAGTTCGGCCCGCGCTGGCATGAGGCGGCACGCGGCCATAACCGCCAGAAGGCATATGACGACTTCATTGCCGTGGCGGAGGCGCTGATTGCAACGGGCGTCACGACGCCTGCGCAGTTGGGTATCTCGGGCGGATCGAATGGCGGGCTTCTGGTGGGCGTGGCCTTCACGCAGCGGCCTGATCTTTTCAACGCTGTTCTTTGCGACGTGCCGCTGCTTGACATGATCCGCTATACGCAGCTGCCGCCGGGCGCGAGCTGGATTGCTGAATATGGTGATCCGGCCATTCCCGAAGACCGCGCGGTGATCGAAACCTATTCGCCCTATCAGAATGTCGATCCTGCCAAGACCTATCCCAAGGTTCTGTTCCTGACCTCGACCGAGGATGACCGCGTGCATCCGGGCCATGCCCGCAAGATGGCAGCCCTGATGCTTTCTTTGGGCAAGCCGGTCCTTTTCTATGAGGAAACGGAAGGCGGTCACTCGGCGGCGGCCAACCTCGCCCAGCGCGCCAAGCAATTGGCGATGCAGTATATTTATCTGAGCCAGCAACTCGGCCTCGAGTAAAGCGCGCTCCGGCCAAAGGCCTCATTTCCCCTTGACTTGACGGGGGGAAATGGGGCCTTTGGCGTCTTCTTCGGGACAATCTTGCCCCGACGGTCCCCGGTGGGATCGCCCCCAGGCAGCGCGATGCGCCCCCTGGGGTTGAAGGCGTTTTGGTTTCGGGATCTGCGTTTCGTCATGTTTGACGCACTGACAGAGAGGCTTGGCAAAGTCTTCGACCGCTTGCGCGGCCGCGGCGCGCTGTCGGAAGCCGATGTTACCGAGGCCATGCGCGAAGTGCGCGTGGCGCTGCTTGAAGCCGATGTCGCGCTGCCGGTCGTCAAGGATTTCATCGCCAAGGTGCAGGAAAAGGCGGTGGGCGCCGAAGTGCTGCGCTCCGTCACGCCGGGCCAGCAGGTCGTCAAGATCGTGCATGACGAGCTGGCGGCGATGCTGGGATCGGAAGCGCAGGGCATTGATCTCAATGCGCCCGCGCCGGTTGTCATCCTGATGGTTGGTCTTCAGGGTTCGGGCAAGACGACATCAACCGCCAAAATCGCGCGCCGCATCCAGATGCAGCAGAAAAAGCGCGTGCTGATGGCCTCGCTCGATACGCGCCGTCCGGCGGCGATGGATCAGCTGAAAGTGCTGGGCGAGCAGACGCAGGTCGAAACGCTGCCCATCATCGCCAACCAGATGCCCGGCGACATTGCGCGCCGCGCCGTCACAGCGGGGCGTCTTTCCGGCTATGACGTGGTGATGCTGGATACGGCGGGGCGTCTTGCGATTGATGAGGCCTTGATGGCCGAGATCATCGCCATCCGCGATCTCGTCAAGCCGCATGAAACACTTCTGGTTGCTGATGCGCTGACCGGCCAGGACGCCGTCAACACCGCCAAGACATTCCATGAGCGCGTCGGGATTACCGGCATTGTGCTCACCCGCCTTGATGGCGACGGGCGCGGTGGTGCGGCGCTTTCCATGCGCGCTGTCACGGGCGCGCCGATCAAGCTGGCGGGCACCGGCGAAAAGCTCGACGCGCTGGAAGATTTTCACCCGCAGCGCATTGCCGGGCGCATTCTGGGCATGGGAGACGTTGTCTCGCTCGTTGAAAAGGCCGCTGCCACGCTTGATGCCGACAAGGCCGAGGCGATGGCCAAGCGCATGCAGGCCGGCACGTTCACGCTCGATGATCTGGCCGAGCAATTGCGCCAGATGCGCAAGCTGGGCGGCATGGGCGGCATTCTTGGCATGATCCCGGGCATTGCCAAAGTGAAGAACCAGCTTGCCGAGGCCAATCTGGATGACAAGGTCATCAAGCGGCAGGAGGCGATCATCTCCTCCATGACGCGCGCTGAACGCACCAAGCCCGACATCATCAACGGCTCGCGGCGCAAGCGCATTGCGCGCGGCTCGGGCGTGGATGTCAGCGAGGTCAACAAGATCCTGAAAATGCACCGCCAGATGGCGGACATGATGAAGGAAATGAAGAAGGGCAAGCGCGGTGGCCTTGCCTCACTCTTCGGCATTGGCGGTGGCATGCCGCCAGGCGGTTTTCCCGGCGGCGGTCTGCCGCCCGGTTTCGGACGCAAGTAAGTTCAACAAGAAAGGTCTGTCATGTCTCTCAAGATCAGAATGTCGCGCGGCGGCACCAAGAAGCGCCCGCACTACACCATCGTCGTGGCCGACTCGCGCAGCCCGCGCGATGGCCGCTTCATTGAGCGCCTCGGCTTCTATGATCCGATGCTGCCCAAGGACCACAAGGACCGCCTGAAGCTCGACGTCGAAAAGGCGCAGGCCTGGATGAAGAAGGGGGCAACCCCGTCGGACCGCGTGCACCGCTTCCTGCATGGCGCGGGCGTGCTGCCGGCCTTGAAGCGCAACAACCCCGAGAAGGCCAAGCCCAAGGCAAAGGCGCAGGAGCGCGCTGCTGCTGCCGCCAAGGCTGCCGAGGCGGCTGGTTGATCGACGCTGGCGAAGTGCGTTGAACAATCTCACACTCGCCAATCATTTCTTTGCCTCCTCCGCCTTTGCGGGGGAGGCGCGATCCGCTCTTGCGGATCGGGTGGGGGGGCTGGCAGTGCATGAAGCCCCCCACCCGGATTTGAGTTCGCAATGCTCACTCAAATCCGACCTCCCCCGCATAGGCGGAGGAGGTGGAAGAATTTGCCCCGCCAGCCAGTGGGAGAGCAGATACGGCACGTGTCCCCATGCCCCATGACATTCTTGTCGGGCGCATCACGGGGCCACATGGTCTTGGCGGTGAGGTGAAGGTGCAGAGCTTCACACAAGACCCGTTCTCCATCGGCAGCTATGGCCCGCTTGCCGTCCGCATGAAAGCGGATGGGGCTGTGCGCGCGCTGACCATTGCCCGCATCAAACGCGCCAAAGATCATCTGATTGTGCGCTTTGCCGGAGTTTCTGACCGCAACGGCGCAGAGGCGCTGAAGGGCGCGGAGCTTTTCGTTGCGCGCACGCAGCTGCCTGCGGCGGGCGAGGGCGAATTCTATCTCGCTGAT
The DNA here is from genome assembly GCA_002352285.1 of Alphaproteobacteria bacterium UBA2784. Lineage (GTDB taxonomy): Bacteria > Pseudomonadota > Alphaproteobacteria > Micropepsales > Micropepsaceae > UBA2784. The sequence goes on from DEIC01000041.1 coordinate 66,251, forward strand.
CTTGAAGGACTTGCCGTGCGTGATGCGCAAGGCCGCGAGATCGGCCGCATCCAGACGATTTCCGATTTTGGCGGCGGCCCCATTCTGGTGATCGCAACGCCGGAAGGCGGCGAGATGATGCTGCCCTTTGCCGATGACTTCATTGCCGAAATCAATGTTGCGGGCGGGTTTATCTGCGTGCATGTGCCGGGCGAGATTGAAGCGCGCGGCGAGGAAGACGAAGGTGCGCCATGAGCTTTGCCGCCCATGTGCTGACGCTTTTTCCTGCGATGTTTCCGGGGCCGTTGGGCCAGTCGCTGGCGGGCAAGGCGCTGGCGGAAAATCTCTGGTCGCTATCAGTACACGACATCCGCGCGCACGGACTTGGCAAGCATCGCACGGTTGATGACACGCCGGCGGGTGGCGGCCCGGGCATGGTGATGCGCGTTGATGTCGCCTGTGCGGCCATTGATGCCGCGTGCGCAATTGCGCCCGCGGGCTCACCGGTGCTGGTTACAAGCCCGCGTGGCAAACGGTTTGATCAGGTGATGGCGCGCGAACTTGCTGCCGGGCCGGGCGCCATTTTCTTTTGCGGCCGGTTTGAAGGGGTGGACGAGCGCCTCTTCCAGCTAAGGCCGGTTGTTGAGGTTTCGCTGGGCGATTTCGTTCTTTCAGGTGGCGAGCCTGCGGCCCTTGCGATGCTTGATGCCATTGTGCGCCTGCTCCCCGGGGTGATGGGCGCTGCCGAATCGGGCGATGAGGAGAGTTTTGAGAGCGGCCTTCTGGAGTATCCGCATTACACGCGGCCACAGACCTTTGAGGGTCTTTCGATCCCGGAGGTTCTGACGTCCGGCAATCATGCCGCGATCGGGGCCTTTCGCCGGGCGGAGGCTTTGGCGCTGACCCGGGCGCGGCGTCCCGACCTTCTCAAGGGCGCGGAAAAAGACCCGAAAAAGGGTGAAAACTGAAAGGGTTAAGGCCATCCCGCCGCACCTGACCCAGGCTCGGCCGGGCAGGGCTTGACCGGGGGAAGCGCCCCCCTTATGACACGCGACCTTTCCATACAGGCGGCTGCCCCATGAACCTCCTTCAGACCATTGAAAAAGAAGAAATCGCGCGCGTGCAGCGCAAGTCGGGAACGCCGAATTTCGGCCCCGGCGATACGCTGCGCGTCAACGTGAAGGTTGTCGAAGTTTCGGTCGAAGAGAAGACGGGCAAGGTCAAGACGCGTGAGCGCGTGCAGGGCTATGAGGGCGTGTGCATTGCGCGCTCTGGCCACGGCCTCAACGAGAATTTCACGGTGCGCAAGATCTCCTACGGCGAGGGCGTGGAGCGCGTGTTCCCCATCCACTCGCCGCTGGTTGACTCCATCGACGTCGTGCGCCGCGGTGAAGTGCGCCGCGCGAAGCTCTATTACCTGCGCGGCCGCCAGGGCAAATCTGCCCGCATCACCGAGCGTCAGGAAAAGGCCGAAGCCGCTGCTGAAGCGTGAGCCTTACCGCTTCTTCTTTGCTTTCGAAGAGCCTGCCTTCGCGGATGCGGCGGCAGGCTTTTTCTTTGCGGGTTTCGGAAGATCAGCGTTGAAGGCCCACAAATGTCCGGCCGGATCACGCAACATGCCAAAGCGCGCGCCCCAGAACTGATCGGCCGCCTCCATCACGATGGCGCCGCCAGTTTTGGCGCCCTTCTTCAGCGCTGCGTCCACATCCTTGGGGGCCGCCAATCCCACCATCATGTTGAACGTGGTGTTGCCAATGGTCGCCGGGCTTTTGGTATTGCCGTATTCGGGAAATTCGTCGGACAGCATCAGCGTGCCGCCGAAGAGCGCAAGCTCTGCATGCATGATGCGGCCATCATCGGCCTTCATGCGCATCACTTCCTTCGCGCCGAATGCGCGCTTGTAGTAAGCGATGATGCCGTTGGCGTCCTTGACGGTCAGATAGGTGCCGAGTGTTGGTGCGCGCTTTGCCATGATGCCCTCTCGTGTGTTCGGAACAATTAGCGAACATCTTGGCCGCGGCGTCAAGGGCCTCGCTGAAACTTGAACGGACTCCGCATCCGGCCCATGCTGCGACGCACAATCGAGAAGGCAGATGACGGCGATGGCGGGCGGCAAGACTCTCTATGACAAGATCTGGGACGCGCATCTGGTGCATGAGGCGCCGGGCGAGGCCCCGATCATCTATATCGACCGCCATCTTGTGCATGAGGTGACAAGCCCGCAGGCTTTTGAAGGTCTGCGCATGGCCAGGCGCAAAGTGCGCGCACCGAAAGCAACCCTGGCCGTTGCCGATCACAACGTGCCCACGACCAATCGCGCGATGGGCATTGATGACCCTGAATCCGCATTGCAGGTCGCAACGCTGGAGCGCAATGCGGCTGAGTTCGGCATCGAACATTTCGCGATGGATGATGTGCGCCAGGGCATCGTGCACATTGTCGGGCCAGAGCAGGGGCTCACCCAGCCGGGCATGACCATCGTTTGCGGCGACAGCCATACGTCAACGCATGGCGCGTTCGGCGCGCTTGCCTTTGGCATTGGCACGAGTGAAGTCGAGCATGTGCTGGCGACGCAGACACTACAGATGCGCCGCGCCAAGAACATGCGCGTGACGGTTGAAGGCGTGACGGGTCCGGGTGTGACCGCAAAGGACATCGTGCTCGCCATCATCGGGCGGATCGGCACGGCGGGCGGTACGGGCCATGTGATCGAATATGCAGGCTCGGCCATTCGCGCGCTGTCGATGGAAGGCCGCATGACGGTCTGCAACATGTCAATCGAGGCAGGCGCGCGTGCAGGATTGATCGCACCGGATGACATTACTTTTGCCTATGTGCAGGGCCGTCCGAAATCGCCCAAGGGCGGCGCGTGGGACATGGCTGTCAATTACTGGCGCACGCTTTTCAGCGATGACGATGCGCAGTTCGATTCCGAGATCCATCTTGATGCGGCGTCGATTGCGCCCAACGTCACCTGGGGCACAAGCCCGGAGGATGTGGTGGCGATTACCGGCGTCGTTCCTGATCCAGCGCAGGAGCGTGACGCCGGACGCCGTGCCGCGATGGAACGAAGCCTTGCCTATATGGGTCTTGCGCCCGGCACAAAGATGACCGACGTGAAAATCGACCGCGCCTTCATCGGCAGCTGCACCAATGGCCGCATCGAAGATCTGCGTGCGGCGGCGGCGATTGCCAAGGGCCGCAAGGTCGCGGCCCATGTCGGCGCAATGGTTGTGCCCGGATCGGGACTGGTGAAGGAGCAGGCGGAGGCCGAGGGGCTTGACCGCATTTTCATCGAAGCCGGATTTGAATGGCGCGAGCCTGGATGCTCCATGTGTCTTGCGATGAATGCCGACAAGCTGGCCCCGCAGGAGCGCTGTGCGTCCACCTCCAACCGCAATTTTGAAGGCCGTCAGGGCCGCGGCGGGCGCACGCATCTCGTCAGCCCTGCCATGGCGGCGGCGGCGGCGATTGCCGGTCACTTTGTTGACGTGCGCAGTTTCCGCTAGTTCCGAAGTGCGAGCAGCAGCATCAGGAGTGAAATTGCGCCTGCCCAGGCGGCGATGACGCGCGGCGCGATGGGCTGAAGCGCGTGCAGCCAATGCATGATGCGGGTCAGCAAAGTTCCAGCGACAATCACGCCAAGGCCAAGCCCGGCCATCATGCCGACAGTGAAGGCCTCGCCTTCGGTCGCCGCCATGGCGATGGCAAATCCGGCGATGGCGCCTGCAATGCCCGCGCTCATGCGTGTGGGCGTCATGCCCAAAGCGGCGGCAGCGGCGACCAATGCAACGCCGGACGCTGCAAGGGGTGCCGCAGGAACGAAGAAGGCAGCAAAGCCGCCCAGAACGGCAAATAACGCGGCGGCAAAACTGCCGATCAGGCTTTCCTCGTGCGCCCCACGCGCAAGAAAGGCGGCAAGGGCCACAACACCCGCCCAGGCCAGCGGCGAGACATACACATGCAGCATTCCATCCCACCATGCCGTCGATGTGCCGGTGATGGCGTGCGCATGCGCCACGCCCGCACAGCAGGCTGTGACGAGCGCGGCGATGAGGAGTGGGCGGGCGGGCCTAGAAAAGATGCGGCAGCTCCGGTGGATCGACGACATGGCCATACATGGCGAGCACAATCCACACGCCCATGGCCGCGATGGCAAGCCCGGCGACACGCAGAATGCTTTTGCCCGCAACCGACCCGATGGCCAGGCCAAACACGATGCCCGCCAGATGCAGCGCGCCGGTTGCCAGTACAAAGCCAGCAGCATAGGCGGCTGCGCTGGCGGCCTCGGGCAGTTCGGTGCCATGGGCATGGCCGTGGCAGATCGCAAAGACGGCGATGATGAGCAGCGCAACCGGGCGCGGCGCGCGCCAGGCTGCTGCAATCGCAAGGCCGAGGACGACGACAGAAAGCGCGATGCCGAGTTCAACATGCGGCAGGTCCACGCCATTGAGCGACAGGGCGCCGCCCACAACCATCATGAAGGGAAAGGCGACAGGCAACTGCCAGATCAGCGGCTTGCCAAGGAATGCGCCCCAGATGCCGACCGCGACCATGGCCAGCAGATGGTCCAGCCCGCCCAGCGGATGGGCGATGCCGGCCATGAAGCCACCCGCCGCACCCTCACCCGTGTGGGCGGAGGCAACGCCAGAGACTGCAATTATAAGGAGGGCGGCGGCTGCTGCCCTGCTGGCTGTTTGATTACGCACGAAATCCTCCTGATGCATATTTCTGGCGCCAAGCTGACTGGAAAGTGAAACGCAATCACTTGTGCATTCTGATGACAAGATGGCATGTGGCGGTGCCGGGTCACAATCCGGCGACCATTTAATCCCGAAGGCCGTGGCGTTGGCTGTCACATCATCGTTCAAGAAGACGCTGCTTGCGGCAATTGCGCTGGCATTAACCCTGTCCTTCGCAGGGCGCGCCACTGCGCACCCGCTCGATGAAGTGGTCATCTGCGATGGGGTTTCTGACATCTATCAATCGCCCGACCCGATGGCCGGCGGGATGGGCAGCGGCCTGGGCGGCGATGGTGTGCCGATGCCGCGCGGGTGCCGTGTGGTTGATGGCGCGCAGGCAAATCTTTCGGCGGCGCCGGCCGAAGAGCTGCCTTTCACGTTCGACATCGCGCTGGCAACGCTGGGCAAGTTCATCGTGCTCGGCTTTGAGCACATCGTGCCGGGCGGGATAGATCACATCCTGTTCGTGGTGGCGCTGTTTCTTTCGGTCACGGCGCTGCGGCCGCTGCTGGTCCAGATTACGGCGTTCACTGTCGCCCATTCGCTCACGCTGGCGCTGGCCGCTCTTGGGCTGATTGATCTTTCGCCCGAGATCATCAATCCGCTGATCCTTCTTACGATTGCCTTTGTCGGCTTCGAGAATGTGGTGCTGAAAAAGCCGCTGCGCTTCCGGCCCGCCATCATTTTCGGCTTTGGCCTGCTCCACGGCATCGGGTTTGCCAGCGGGCTTGCGGGTGTGGGTCTTTCCACGGGGCCATTCCTGACGGCGCTCGTTGCGTTCAATGTTGGGGTAGAGCTTGGCCAGTTGGCCATTCTGCTCGCCAGCTGGGCGGCGCTGTCGTGGTTTCTGCCCTATCCCTGGTATCGCGAGCGGGTGGTCGTTCCGGTGTCGCTCCTCATCTCCATGCTCGCCATCTATTGGCTGACGGAGGGGATTTTTGCCGCCTTGACGTAAGGGGGATGCTTGCGCCCGGCGCGGGAAAGCTGTTTCCTTCGCACATGCAAAAATTCGACAAACTGACGGCCGTTGCCGCCCCGCTGGAGATGATCAATGTCGATACCGACATGATCATCCCCAAGCAGTTCCTGAAGACCATTGCGCGCTCGGGCCTTGGCAAGAACCTGTTTGACGAAATGCGCTATCTGCCCGACGGCAGCGAGAATCCCGATTTCGTGCTCAACAAGGCGGCATGGCGCAAGGCGGGCATTCTGGTGACGGGCGCCAATTTCGGCTGTGGCTCCAGCCGCGAGCATGCGCCATGGGCGCTGCTTGATTTCGGCATACGCTGCGTGATTGCGCCGTCCTTTGCCGACATTTTCTATAACAACTGTTTCAAGAACGGCATCCTCCCCATCATCCTGCCGCAGGAAGACGTGGACCGGCTGATGGATGATGCGCGGCGCGGCGCCAATGCCGTTGTCTCCATCGACCTTGCGGCGCAGGAAATCCGCGGACCGGATGGCGGCATGATCCGCTTTGAAATCGATCCCTTCCGCAAGCAGTGTCTTTTGAACGGGTGGGACGATATCGGGCTCACCCTTCGCAACGAAAAAGACATCACATCGTTTGAAGAAAAGCGCCGCCTCGCGCAGCCGTGGCTGTGAGGCCCTTTCCATGACCAAGCGCATTCTTATTCTGGCCGGTGACGGCATCGGCCCTGAAGTGATGGCGGAAACGCGGCGCGTGATTGCGTGGTTCGCCAAGAACCGCGGCTTTGACGTGACGCTGGAAGATGATCTGGTCGGTGGTGCGTCGCTCGCCGCCTTCGGCGTGCCGATCACGGATGCGGCAATGGCGCGTGCGCATGCGGCTGATGCCGTACTGTTCGGCGCGGTAGGCGGGCCGCAATGGGACGCGAACCCGTTCGACAAAAAGCCCGAGCGCGGCCTTCTGCGCCTGCGCAAAGAAATGCAGCTCTTTGCCAATCTGCGCCCCGCGATCTGTTTTCCGGCGCTGGTGGGCGCATCGTCGCTTAAGCCCGAAATCGTTTCCGGCCTCGATATTATGATCGTGCGAGAGCTGACGGGCGGGGTTTATTTTGGTGAGCCACGCGGCATCGAGAAGCTTGCCGATGGCAGCCGCAAGGCGGTGGACACGCAGCTTTATACGACCGAGGAAGTGCGGCGCATTGCGCGCGTGGCGTTTGATCTGGCCGCCAGGCGCAAGGGCATTGTGCATTCCGCCGAAAAGTCGAACGTGATGCACACGGGCGTCTTGTGGCGCGAGGAAGTTACCCACATCCACAAAAGCGAATATCCGGGTGCCACGCTCCACCACATTCTGGCGGATAATTGCGCGATGCAGCTGTTGCGCAATCCCAAGCAGTTTGACGTGATCGTCACCGACAATCTTTTTGGCGACATACTTTCCGATGAAGCGGCGATGCTGACCGGATCGCTGGGCATGTTGCCCTCTGCATCGCTGGGTGCGCGTGACCCCAAGACCGGGCGCGTGCCTGCACTCTATGAGCCGATCCATGGCAGCGCGCCCGACATTGCAGGCAAGGGGCTGGCCAATCCTGTGGCGGCGATCCTGTCGTTTGCCATGTGCTTGCGCTATTCCTTCGGGCGCGGCGCGGATGCGGACCTTCTGGAGCGCGCGGTCGCTGACGTGCTCGATCAGGGCTACCGCACAGCCGATATCATCGAGGCGGGGCGAACGCGCAGCTCCACCAGCCAGATGGGCACAGCCATTCTTGAGGCTCTGTCACGCGCCGCTTGAAGCCCTGCCATCATCGCGGCACAATCTCCTGCTCTTTTCCTCCTCCCTCTCTCTTCATCTGGTTTTGCAATGTCCTGGAAAGTGGCTGTCGTTGGCGCAACCGGCAATGTCGGTCGCGAAATGCTGAACATCCTTGCCGAGCGCGAGTTCCCGGCCAGCGAAGTCGTGGCGCTGGCGTCGCGCGCGTCGCTGGGCACGGAATGCATGTATGGAGAGATACGCCTCAAAGCCCAGGTGCTGGACCAGTATGATTTCCGTGGCACCGACATCGTGCTGATGAGCGCGGGCGGCACGGTTTCAGGCGAATGGTCGCCGAAGATTGCAGCGCAGGGCCCCGTCGTCATCGACAATTCGTCCAAGTGGCGCATGGACCCGGATGTGCCGCTGATCGTGCCGGAAGTGAACGGGCAGGCGCTGTCGCGCTATGCCAAAAAGAACATCATCGCCAACCCGAACTGCTCCACCGCGCAGATGATGGTGGCGCTGAAGCCGCTGCATGACGCAGCCAAAATCAAGCGTGTTGTGGTCTCGACCTATCAATCGGTTTCGGGTGCGGGCCGCGACGGCATGGATGAGCTTTTCAACCAGACGCGCGCGATCTTTGTTGCTGATCCGGTTGAGAAGAAGAAATTCTCCAAGCAGATCGCCTTCAACCTCATTCCGCATATCGGCGACTTCCTGCCCGATGGCGGAACGGCGGAAGAGCAGAAGATGGTGGCCGAGACGCGCAAGATCCTCGATCCCGATATCGCGGTGCATGCGACCTGTGTGCGCGTGCCCGTGTTCGTGGGCCATTCGGAGTCGATCAATGTCGAGTTTGAAAGGCCGATCAGCGCCGCCCAGGCGAAATCCATCCTGCGCGAGGCGCCGGGCGTGATGGTGATCGACAAGCACGAGGACGGCGGCTACATCACGCCGGTTGAGTGCGTGGGCGAATACGCCACCTATGTGTCACGCATCCGCAAAGACCCGACGGTCGAACACGGGCTGGCGCTATGGTGCGTCAGCGACAATCTGCGCAAGGGCGCGGCGCTCAATGCCGTGCAGATCGCTGAAATCCTGATCGCACGTCACCTCAAGAAAGCCGCCTGACGTCCAACGGGGGCGCTTCGCTCAGATCATTCCGGGCCGCGACGAGCGCAAGTTCCTCGCGGCCCAGACTTTTGCGGATCACCGCATCGATGCTGCCGGTCGCACGTGCAAGCGCCGCTTCCAGATCGGCCCCCGACACCAGATGGCCGAGCAGCAGGGCAGCCAGAAGATCGCCGGTGCCGTGCGGCACGTTCTCATAGCGCGGTGTTGAGGCGGCAAAAGCGGCATCTTGCGTCACCGCTATGGTGGCAAGATTGCTGCCATCCGGGATCGAGGTTGCGACGATGACAGGCCGCGCGAGCACACGCGCCGCACGCACGGCGCCCGCCACATCCTCCACGCGCTGGCTCGTCAGGCTTGCGAGTTCGAAGCGGTTGGGCGTGACGATATCGGCGAGCGGGATCAGGTGGCGGGCCATCGCCTCCGCCACGCCGGGCGCGCCATAGGCGCCATCATCATCACCGAACACCGGATCGCACAGGAAACGCGCTTGCGGGTTATCAATTTTCACCGCGATGACGGCCTCACGCACGGCCTCGGCCTGTGCGGCATTGGCAAGATAGCCCTGATGGACTGCGCTTACGCGATGAAATCCGTGAAGCTGTTTCAGGCTTTGGGTGAAGGCGCGCAGCGTTGCCGCCTCCACACCAAGCATGGCGGGTTTGCCGTGGCCGGGGTGGTGTGACAGGAGCACGGTCGGCACCGCCCACACATCATGGCCGAGGCATTGCAAGGCAAGACGCGCCGCGCCATGGCCGACATGGCC
>DEIC01000122.1 GCA_002352285.1 Alphaproteobacteria bacterium UBA2784
ACTTTTCCTTGCCCATGACGCTCGCTCCGTTGGTTGCGTTCGTGTGTTACGTTCAGCCCAGGTTACGACGCGAACTTGGCGCGGACTTCTTCCGCCACGTTCGAAGGCACCTGCTCATAATGGTCAAACTGCATCGTGTACTGTGCGCGGCCCTGGCTCATCGAGCGCAGCGTGTTCACATAGCCGAACATGTTGGCCAGCGGCACCATCGCGGTGATGACCTGCGCATTGCCGCGCGTATCGGTGCCCTGCACCTGGCCACGGCGTGAATTGAGGTCGCCGATGACCGAGCCGAGATATTCTTCCGGCGTCACGACTTCCACATTCATGATCGGCTCAAGCAGGCGCACGCCGCCCTTTTGCGCCAGCTCGCGGAACGCTGCACGCGCCGCGATTTCGAAGGTCAGCACGTTCGAGTCAACGTCGTGATAGGCGCCGTCAACCAGCGTCGCCTTGAAGTCGATGACCGGGAAGCCCGCAAGCAGACCGGTTTCCTTCTGGCTCTTCAGGCCCTTTTCAACGCCGGGCACATATTCCTTGGGAACCGTGCCGCCAACGACGTCATTCTCGAACACGAAGCCCGAACCCGGCGGCAGCGGCTCGAATTCGATCTTCACGCGCGCAAACTGGCCCGAACCGCCCGTCTGCTTCTTGTGCGTGTAGTCGATGGCGACGGCCTTGGTCAGCGTTTCACGATACGCCACCTGCGGCGCGCCGACATTGGCGTCGATCTTGTAAGTGCGCTTGAGGATATCGACCTTGATCTCAAGGTGAAGTTCGCCCATGCCCTTGAGCAGCGTCTGGCCGGATTCCTGATCCGTCGAAACACGGAACGAAGGATCTTCCTGGGCAAGACGCGCCAGCGCCATGCCCATCTTTTCCTGGTCGCCCTTCGTCTTGGGTTCGATGGCAACCTCGATCACCGGATCGGGGAATTCCATCTTCTCAAGGATGATCGGGTTGTTGGGATCGCAAAGCGTCTCGCCCGTCGTGGTGGACTTGAGCGATGCCAGCGCCACGATGTCGCCTGCATAGGCTTCCTTCACGTCTTCACGTGAGTTGGCATGCATTAGAAGCATGCGGCCAACGCGCTCGCGCTGATCCTTCACCGAGTTGAGCACGCCCGTGCCCGACTGCAGCACGCCCGAATAGACGCGCACGAAGGTGATGGAGCCGACGAACGGGTCGTCCATGATCTTGAACGCAAGGCCGGCAAAAGGCTCTTTGTCGTCGGTCTTGCGGATGAGTTCCTCATCCTTGCCCGGCTTCGTGCCCTTGACCGGCGGAATGTCGAGCGGCGACGGCAGGTAGTCGACAACAGCGTCAAGCAGCGGCTGCACGCCCTTGTTCTTGAACGCAGCGCCGCACAGCACCGGCACGAACGCGAAATTGTTGACACCCTTGCGGATGCACGCCTTGAGCGTCTCAACCGACGGCTCCTTGCCGTCAAGGAACGCCTCGAGGGCGGCTTCATCCTGCTCCACCGCCATGTCGACGAGGCGGGCGTGATATTCCTTCGCCTTGTCCATCATGTCGGCCGGAATCTCGCGCACTTCAAACTTGGCGCCGAGCGACTCTTCCAGCCAGATCACGGCCTTCATCTGCACGAGGTCGATGATGCCCTTGAATTCGGATTCGGCACCGACCGGCAGCTGCGTGACCAGCGGCTTCGTGCCCAGACGGTCGATCATCATCTGCACGCAACGGAAAAAGTCCGCACCCATGCGGTCCATCTTGTTGACGAAGCAGATGCGCGGAACTTTGTACTTGTCAGCCTGGCGCCACACCGTTTCCGACTGCGGCTCAACACCGGCAACGGCGTCGAACACGGCAACGGCGCCGTCGAGCACGCGCATCGAACGCTCCACCTCAATGGTGAAGTCCACGTGGCCGGGCGTATCGATGATGTTGATGCGGTGATCGTTCCAGAAGCACGTCGTGGCCGCCGACGTAATCGTGATGCCGCGCTCCTGCTCCTGCTCCATGAAGTCCATCGTCGCGGCGCCGTCATGGACTTCGCCGATCTTGTGGGACTTGCCGGTGTAGAAAAGGATGCGCTCCGTCGTGGTCGTCTTGCCGGCGTCGATATGCGCGGCAATGCCGATGTTGCGGTATCTCTCAAGGGGAGTTGTACGCGGCATGGTGACGGTCTCTGACGGGCTCGTTCGGGGGAATTACCAGCGGTAGTGCGAGAAGGCGCGGTTGGCTTCCGCCATGCGGTGCACTTCTTCGCGCTTCTTCACGGCAGCGCCACGGCTGTTGGCGGCATCGAGCAGTTCGCCCGACAGGCGGCCAACCATCGTGGTTTCATTGCGGCCACGTGCGGCCGAAATCAGCCAGCGGATGGCGAGCGCACGGCGACGGTCCGGACGCACTTCGACAGGCACCTGATAGGTGGCGCCACCGACACGGCGCGAGCGCACTTCGATGGCGGGCGAAACATTTTCAACCGCATCGTGGAAAAGTTTCAGCGCGTCGCTCTTGGTCTTCGTCTGGATTGCATCCAGCGCGCCATAGACGATGCGCTCGGCGACGGACTTCTTGCCGTCATACATCAGCGAATTCATGAAACGGGTGAGCAGCACATCACCGAACTTGGGATCGGGAAGAACTTCGCGCTTCTCGGCTGCGTGGCGGCGTGACATGTGATCGGCTCCTTACTTCGGACGCTTCGCGCCATAGAGCGAGCGGCGCTTCTTGCGGTCTTTGACGCCCTGGGTATCGAGCACGCCACGCAGGATGTGGTAGCGCACACCCGGCAAGTCCTTCACGCGGCCGCCGCGGATGAGCACAACCGAGTGCTCCTGAAGATTGTGGCCCTCGCCCGGGATGTAGCTCACAACTTCCTGCTGGTTCGTCAGGCGCACCTTGGCGACCTTGCGCAGCGCGGAGTTCGGCTTCTTCGGCGTCGTCGTATAGACGCGCGTGCACACGCCGCGCTTCTGCGGGCAGCCCTCAAGGGCCGGCACCTTGTTGCGCTTGCGCTTATCGAGCCGCGGCTTGCGGATCAGCTGATTGATCGTCGGCATCTCGACCTTTTTTTGCCTCTTGGGCTGCGCATTCACGCGCCCGGTTGACGTAAACAAACACACGCGCCACAGCCCCGCGCGAGCGCGAAGATGCGGCGAAAACGCAGAGGAGCCACGGCCACTGCCGCGGTTCGTGCAACCAACTGTTTTCCTTGACCGATGGCAGCGTTTAGGCCGTACCTACCGCCTGCCGTTCAAAGACGGGCGCGATGTAACAGCCGAGTCGCCCCCCGTCAATAGTCCTTGATCGACGATTAAGGCCCCTGATCCGCCATTGTTTTCAGGAACTTGGGGCGCAGGCCGACATCGCTTTCGCATTTGCGAGAACAGGCGGCGCGCAATTTTATTTCAGGCTCTTGGGGTAAAGTCCCCCTACCCACCCACATCTAGCGCATGAAAAAGGGGCGGACCATCGGCCCGCCCCTCTTGAACGATCATTTGGCCCTCAAGGCTGCGGTGCTTCACCCGGGTCAGGCAAGGCAGGGGCCGGTGCGGGAGCCGGCGTATTCGCCTTGATCATTTCCTGATCGCGGTCAGCCGCCACCTGCTTCAGGCGCGAGATCATGGAGCCGGTGCCCGCCGGAATGAGGCGGCCAACGATCACGTTCTCCTTGAGGCCGATCAGTTCATCGACCTTGCCCTGCACAGCGGCTTCCGTCAGCACGCGCGTCGTTTCCTGGAACGACGCAGCCGAGATGAACGAACGTGTCTGCAGCGAGGCCTTGGTGATGCCCAGAAGCACGGGCTTCGCCGTTGCGGGCTTGAGACCTTCGGCCTTCGCTTTGGCGTTGATCTCGTCGAACTCGGTCTGATCAACCTGCTCGCCAGCCAGCAGCGTCGTCTCGCCGCCGTTCTCGATCTCGACCTTCTGCAGCATCTGGCGGACGATCACCTCGATGTGCTTGTCGTTGATCTTCACGCCCTGCAGGCGATAGACCTCCTGGATTTCGTCCACGAGGTAATCAGCCAGCGCTTCAACGCCGCGAATGCGCAGGATGTCGTGCGGCGCCGGATTGCCGTCGAGAATGGCATCGCCCTTCTCAACGAAATCGCCCTCCTGCACGCTGATGTGCTTGCCCTTCGGGATGAGATACTCGATGGGATCAAGGCTCTCATCCGCGGGGCGGATCATGATGCGGCGCTTGTTCTTGTAGTCGCGGCCGAACTCGATCTTGCCCTCCGTCTCGGCAAGGATCGCGTGATCCTTCGGACGGCGTGCTTCAAAGAGTTCCGCCACGCGCGGCAGACCGCCCGTGATGTCGCGCGACTTGCCGCCGACCGACGAGATGCGCGCCAGCTCATCGCCCGGCTGGACGGTTGAGCCGTCTTCCACCGACAGGATCGCGCCCACCGACAGGAGCACGCGTGCATCCGCACCGCTCGCCAGCTTCACCGGCTGACCCTTGTTGTCAATGATCACAAGCGCGGGGCGCAGATCGGCCGAGCGGGCGCCCGTGCGCCAGTCGGTGATCACGCGCTCCGTGATGCCGGTGCCTTCCGCCGTCACTTCCGTGACCGACACGCCTTCCACCAGATCCTCGAACTTCACGCGGCCCTTCGCCTCGGCCATGATCTTCTGGGTATAGGGGTCCCAGTCGGCCAGACGCTGGCCGCGCGTCACCTTGGCGCCTTCATCGACGCGCAGACGCGTGCCGTACGGAACCTTGTGAACGGCCTTTTCATTGCCGTCCTTGTCGACAATCGCGATCTGGTTGTTGCGGCCCATGACCATGAGCTGGCCGTTTGAATCCGCCGCCACGTTGCGGTTGCGGATCTTCACGACGCCGTCATAGTTGGCTTCAATCGAGTTCTGCTCACCCACCTGCGCGATGCCGCCGATGTGGAACGTGCGCATGGTGAGCTGCGTGCCCGGCTCGCCGATCGACTGGGCTGCGATCACGCCGACCGCCTCACCCACATTGACCGGTGTGCCGCGCGCAAGATCGCGGCCATAGCACTTTGCGCAGACGCCGGTCTCAAGACCGCAGGTCAGCACCGAACGCACGAGCACCTTGGCAACGCCCGACTTCTCGACGAGCTCTGCCTTGTCTTCGGTGAACTCTTCGCCCGCCGGAACCAGAACCTTGCCTGACGACGGATCCTTGACCGTCTCGGCTGCGGTGCGGCCCAGGATGCGCTCAAGCAGCGAGCTCTTCACATCGCCGCCTTCGATCACGGCAGCAACCGTAATGCCGCGGTTGGTGCCGCAATCATCGGCCGTGATGATGCAGTCCTGCGCCACGTCCACGAGGCGGCGGGTCAGGTAACCCGAGTTCGCCGTCTTGAGCGCGGTGTCAGCCAGACCCTTGCGCGCGCCGTGCGTCGAGTTGAAGTACTCGAGAACGGTGAGGCCTTCCTTGAAGTTCGAGATGATCGGCGTCTCGATGATGTCGCCCGACGGCTTTGTCATCAGGCCGCGCATGCCGGCAAGCTGCTTCATCTGCGCCGGTGAACCGCGCGCGCCGGAGTGCGACATCATCCAGATCGAGTTGATCTCGCGCTGGCGGTTGGTGCGCGCATCGACCGACGTGGCCGAAATCTCGCGCGTCATTTCCGAGCCCACCTTGTCGGTGCACTTCGTCCACGCATCGACCACCTTGTTGTAGCGCTCAACGCGCGACAACAGGCCATCCTGATGCTGCTGGTCGAATTCCTTGACCTGCTTGCGGGTCTCTTCGATCAGCTTCTCCTTCGTCGCAGGAACGACCATGTCGTCCTTGCCGAACGAGATGCCTGCCTTGAAAGCTTCGCGGAAGCCCAGCGCCATGATCGCGTCGCAGAAGAGAACCGTCTCCTTCTGGCCGCAATGGCGATAGACGGCGTCGATCACCTGGCTGATCTCCTGCTTGCGCAAGAGTCGGTTCACCAGTGAGAACGGCAGGTTCTTGTGGCGCGGCAGAAGCTCGCCCAGCATGAAACGGCCCGGGGTCGTCTGCACACGGACGGTCACCGGCTTGCCATTCTGGTCGACCGTGCGGTAGCGCGCCTCGATCTTTGAGTGCAGCGTCACCGCACCGGCGGCCAACGCATGCTCCAGCTCGCCCAGATCATTGAACTTCATGCCGTTGCCCGGCTCACCCTCGCGATCCATCGTCGCGTAGTAAAGGCCAAGCACGATGTCCTGCGACGGCACGATGATCGGCTTGCCGTTCGACGGGTTGAGGATGTTGTTGGTCGACATCATCAGCACGCGCGCTTCGATCTGCGCTTCGAGCGACAGCGGAACGTGCACCGCCATCTGGTCGCCGTCAAAGTCCGCATTGAACGCGGCGCAGACGAGCGGATGCAGCTGGATCGCCTTGCCCTCGATCAGCACCGGCTCGAACGCCTGAATGCCAAGGCGGTGAAGCGTCGGCGCGCGGTTGAGCAGCACCGGATGCTCGCGGATTACCTGCTCCAGGATATCCCAGACCTCGGGCTTTTCCTTCTCGACCGCCTTCTTCGACATCTTGACGGTGTTGGTGAAGCCCTTCGCTTCAAGTCGCGAATAGATGAACGGCTTGAAGAGTTCGAGCGCCATCTTCTTGGGCAGGCCGCACTGGTGCAGCTTCAGTTCCGGACCCACCACGATGACCGAGCGGCCCGAATAATCGACGCGCTTGCCCAGAAGGTTCTGGCGGAAGCGGCCCTGCTTGCCCTTCAGCATGTCAGCGAGCGACTTCAGCGGACGCTTGTTGGCGCCCGTAATCACGCGGCCGCGGCGGCCGTTGTCGAACAGCGCGTCAACAGCTTCCTGCAGCATGCGCTTTTCGTTGCGCACGATGATGTCGGGCGCGCGCAGCTCCATCAGCCGCTTCAGACGGTTGTTGCGGTTGATGACGCGGCGGTAAAGATCATTCAGGTCTGACGTCGCAAAGCGGCCGCCATCGAGCGGCACCAGCGGACGCAGTTCGGGCGGAATGACCGGCACCGTCTTCAGCACCATCCACTCGGGGCGGTTGCCGCTTTCGATGAAGGCGTCAACCAGCTTCAGGCGCTTGACCAGCTTCTTGGGCTTCAACTCACCGGTCGCATGCACAAGCTCGTTCTTCAGGTGCTCGCGCAGCTTGCCCAGATCAATCGCCTCGAGCATCGAGCGGATGGCTTCCGCGCCGATCCCGGCGGTGAAGCTGTCATCGCCATACTCTTCCTGCGCCTTGATGAACTCGTCTTCGGTCAGCATCTGGCCGGCCGTGAGCGGGGTCAGGCCCGGCTCCAGCACGATGTACTGCTCGAAATAGAGCACGCGCTCGAGATCCTTGAGCGGCATGTCGAGCAGAAGGCCCATGCGCGACGGCAGCGATTTCATGAACCAGATGTGCGCGACCGGCGAGGCCAGCTCGATATGGCCCATGCGCTCGCGGCGCACCTTCGAGAGCGTGACTTCAACGCCGCACTTCTCGCAGATGATGCCCTTGTACTTCATGCGCTTGTACTTGCCGCACAGGCATTCATAGTCCTTGATCGGACCGAAGATGCGCGCGCAGAACAAGCCGTCACGTTCGGGCTTGAACGTGCGGTAGTTGATGGTCTCCGGCTTCTTGATCTCGCCATAAGACCACGATGCGATCTTCTCCGGGCTCGCAATCTGGATGCGCAGCCTGTCGAAGTTCACCGCCGCCGGCTGGTTGCCGAAGACGCTTGCGACGTCCTGATTCATCGCTTTTTCCTTATCCATTGACCATCTCGACATTGAGGCCGAGCGAACGCATTTCCTTGACAAGCACGTTGAAGCTTTCGGGGATGCCGGCTTCGAAATTGTCGTCGCCGCGCACGATCGCCTCATAGACCTTCACGCGGCCCGCCACGTCGTCTGACTTGACGGTGAGCATTTCCTGCAGCGTGTAGGCGGCGCCGTAGGCTTCAAGCGCCCAGACTTCCATTTCACCAAAGCGCTGGCCGCCAAACTGCGCCTTGCCACCCAGCGGCTGCTGGGTCACGAGGCTGTAGGGGCCGATCGAACGCGCGTGGATCTTGTCGTCCACCAGGTGGTGCAGTTTGAGCATGTAGATGTAGCCGATGGTGACAGCGCGCTTGAACGGCTCACCCGTGCGGCCATCGAACAGCGTGACCTGGCCGGTGCGGTCGAGCCCCGCCCCTTCCAGCATTTCCACAATGTCCTTTTCATGGGCGCCATCGAACACCGGTGTCGCAATCGGCACGCCGTGCGAAAGGTTCTCGCCCAGCTCCATCACTTCGTGATCGGCAAGTTCGGAAACTGCCTCAACGCCGGTCAGCTGCTTGATGACCTTTTTCAGGTTCTCGGTCTTGCCGTCCTTCTGCGCCTTTTCCAGCGCATCGCCGATCTTGCGGCCAAGGCCTGCGCAGGCCCAGCCCAGATGGGTTTCAAGAATCTGGCCCACGTTCATGCGGCTGGGCACGCCCAGCGGGTTCAGCACGATGTCAACCGGCGTGCCATCCTGATTGTAGGGCATGTCCTCAATCGGAACGATGCGCGAGATCACGCCCTTGTTGCCATGACGGCCGGCCATCTTGTCGCCCGGCTGCAGCTTGCGCTTCACCGCGACGAACACCTTGACCATCTTCATCACGCCGGGCGCCAGCTCGTCGCCGCGCTGCAGCTTCTCGACCTTGTCCTTGAAGCGGGCTTCAAGACGCGCCTTCGAGTCATCATACTGCTTGCGCAGGCCTTCGATTTCACCCTGCGCCTTTTCGTTGCGCAGCGCGATCTGCCACCACTGGCCACGCGGCGTGCTTTCCAGAAGCGCCGGGGTCAGCTTCGCATCAGCGCCAATGCCCTTGGGGCCCGCCGCCGAGATCTTGTTGAGCAGAAGCTCCTGCAGACGCGCATAGATGTTGCGCTCCAGGATCGACAGCTCGTCTTCGCGGTCCTTCGCCAGACGCTCAATTTCGTCACGCTCGATGGCGAGCGCGCGCTCGTCCTTCTCGATGCCGTGACGGTTGAAGACGCGCACTTCCACGACTGTGCCCGAAACACCCGGCGGCAGGCGCAGGCTGGTATCACGCACATCGGCAGCCTTTTCGCCGAAGATCGCGCGCAACAGCTTCTCTTCCGGCGTCATCGGGCTTTCACCCTTGGGCGTGATCTTGCCCACCAGAATGTCGCCGGGGCGCAGCTCGGCGCCGATGTAAACGATCCCCGCCTCGTCGAGATTCTTGAGCGCCTCTTCACCCACATTGGGGATGTCGCGCGTGATTTCCTCGGGCCCCAGCTTGGTGTCGCGGGCCATGACTTCGAACTCCTCGATGTGGATCGAGGTGAACACGTCATCGCGCACAATGCGCTCGGAGATCAGGATCGAGTCTTCAAAGTTGTAGCCATTCCACGGCATGAACGCGACGAGCACGTTGCGGCCAAGCGCCAGCTCACCCAGCTCCGTCGAGGGGCCGTCGGCGATGATGTCGCCCGCCTTGATGACGTCGCCCACGCGCACCAGGGGGCGCTGCGTGATGCAGGTGGACTGGTTGGAGCGCTGGAACTTGCGCAGACGATAGATGTCAACGCCCGGCTTTGCCGGATCAGTCTCTTCCGTGGCGCGGATGACGATACGCATCGCATCCACCTGATCGACAATGCCGGAGCGGCGCGCAGCGATGGCCGAGCCGGAGTCACGTGCAACCGTGCCTTCCATGCCAGTGCCCACCAGCGGCGCCTCGGCGCGGATCAGCGGCACCGCCTGGCGCTGCATGTTCGAGCCCATCAGCGCGCGGTTGGCGTCGTCATTCTCAAGGAACGGAATGAGCGCCGCGGCCACCGAGACCAGCTGCTTGGGCGACACGTCGATGAAGTCAACGCTGTCCGGCGACGTCATGATGAAGTCGCCGCCCTTGCGGCACGACACCAGATCATCGATCAGCTTGCCGCGTGCATCCATCCGCGCGTTGGTCTGGGCGATGGTGTACTTCGCCTCTTCCATCGCCGACAGATAGACCACGTCATCCGTCACGCGGCGGTCCTTCACGCGTCGGTACGGGCTTTCGATGAAGCCGTACTTGTTGACGCGCGAATAGGTCGCCAGCGAGTTGATGAGGCCGATATTCGGACCTTCCGGCGTTTCAATCGGGCAGATGCGGCCGTAATGCGTGGGATGCACGTCGCGCACTTCAAAGCCGGCGCGCTCGCGCGTCAGGCCGCCCGGGCCAAGCGCCGAGAGACGGCGCTTGTGGGTGACTTCCGACAGCGGGTTCGTCTGGTCCATGAACTGCGAGAGCTGCGACGAGCCGAAGAACTCACGAACGGCAGCCGCCACCGGCTTCGCATTGATGAGATCGTGCGGCATCACGTTATCGATTTCGACCGACGACATGCGCTCGCGGATCGCACGCTCCATGCGCAACAGGCCGATACGGTACTGGTTCTCCATCAACTCGCCCACCGAACGCACACGGCGGTTGCCGAGATTGTCGATGTCGTCAATTTCGCCACGCTGGTCGCGCAAATCGGCCAGCGTCTTGATGACGGCCAGAATGTCTTCCTTGCGCAGCACGCGCATCGTGTCGGGCGCGTCAAGGCCAAGGCGCATGTTCATCTTCACGCGGCCAACCGCGGAGAGATCATAGCGCTCCGAGTCAAAGAACAGGCCCGAGAACAGCGCCTCCGCCGTCTCCAGCGTCGGCGGTTCACCGGGGCGCATGACCTTGTAGATGTCGATCAGCGCCTGTTCACGCGTCTGGTTCTTGTCCACCATCATCGTGTTGCGCACATAGGCGCCATAGGTCACGTGATCGATGTCGAGCGTGATCAGGTCGTCGATCTTGTCCTCAAGCTCCTTGATGGAGTCGATGGTCAGCTCATCGCCCGCTTCGACATAGATTTCGCCGGTGTCCGGGTTGACGATGTCGAGCGCGATGAAGCGGCCGGCGATTTCCTCTTCCGGCACGATCAGCTGCTTCACGCCATCGGCCACCAGCTTGTTGACGAGGCGCGGGCTCATCTTCTGGCCAGCTTCCACCACCGTCTTGCCGGTCTTGGCGTCGATCAGATCGTGACCAGGCTTCCAGCCGCGCACCTTCTTGGGGTCAAGCGGCATCGCCCAGCCCAGCTTGGTCCGGCTGAACGTCACGCGGTCATAGAAGAATTCCAGGATCGCTTCCTGGTCGAGACCAAGGGCATAGAGCAGCGTCGTGACCGGCAGCTTGCGGCGACGGTCGATGCGCACATAGATGATGTCCTTGGCATCGAACTCGAAGTCGAGCCACGAGCCGCGATAGGGGATCACGCGGCCGGCATAAAGCAGCTTGCCCGACGAATGGGTCTTGCCCTTGTCGTGGTCAAAGAAGACGCCCGGCGAGCGGTGCATCTGGGAAACGATCACGCGCTCGGTGCCGTTGATGACAAAGGTGCCATGCGCCGTCATGAGCGGAATGTCGCCCATGTAGACTTCCTGCTCCTTGATGTCCTTCACCGACTTGGCGCCGGTTTCCTGATCCACTTCGAACACGATCAGGCGCAGCGTCGCCTTCAGCGGCGCAGAGAATGTCATGCCGCGCTGCTGGCATTCTTCAACGTCGTATTTCGGCTCCTCGAACTCGTACTTCACATATTCGAGCGTGGACGTGCCCGCGAAATCGCTGATCGGGAAGACCGAGCGGAACACGCTCTCAAGGCCTTCGTCCGTGCGATCCTGCGCGCGCACATGCATCTGCAGGAACTGGTCATACGACGCCTTCTGCACCTCAATGAGGTTGGGCAGCGGGGCGGATTCACCAATCCTGCCGAAAGATTTGCGGACACGCTTGCGGCCAGTAAATGACAGAGCCATCGTATTTCCTCGTTACGTAATTCAAGCCACGCGGTTCAGGTCACGCGGTTTTCACTCGCCGCATTGCCGGGCATTCGCCGGAAACGCGGCAAAGGAAGCGCACCCGGCGCGGCCATTCCAGCCGCACCGGGCGCCTTCCCGATCACTTCCGAAACGTGCGCCGCAAGGGCGCGCGCTCCTTACTTCAGCTCGACCTTCGCACCAGCGGCTTCGAGCTTCTTCTTCATGTCCTCGGCTTCCGCCTTGGGCACATCCGCCTTCACTTCCTTCGGCGCGCCCTCGACGAGGTCCTTGGCTTCCTTCAGGCCAAGACCGGTGATGGCGCGGACTTCCTTGATGACGTTGATCTTGTTCGCACCGGCATCGGCCAGCACGACCGAGAACTCGGTCTTCTCGGCAGCCGGAGCAGCAGCGGCAGCAGCCGGGCCGGCAGCGGCGGCAACAGCCACCGGCGCAGCAGCCGACACGCCCCACTTCTCTTCCAGCATCTTGGAAAGTTCAGCGGCTTCGAGAACCGTCAGGCTCGACAGGTCTTCGACAATCTTCTCAAGCTTCGACATTTTGGTTTTCCTGTTTGACTTGCGTCGGTTTGGGACTTGGTTAGGTCAGGCCGTCAGGCCGCTTCGCTCTTGCGTGCATGGGCGCCAATCACGCGGGCCAGCTGGCCGGCCGGGGCAGCCAGAACGCCGGCGATCTTCGTCGCCGGTGACTGGATGAGGCCGATAAGCGTGGCACGCAGCTGGTCGAGCGACGGCAATTCGGCCAATGTCTTGACCGCTGCCGCGTCCAGCGCCTTCGTGCCCATCACGCCGCCGAGGATCACGAACTTGTCGTTCTCCTTGGCAAACGCGCTGGCCACTTTCGGCGCCGCCATCGGATCTGCCGCATAGGCAATACCCGTGGGACCGGTGAACAGGTGCGCAACCGCACCTGCGCCCTTTGCATCGAGAGCGCGCTTGGCAAGACGGTTCTTCGCGACCTTGAACTTGGCGCCCGCTGCCCGCATCTGGGTGCGCAGCTTCGTCAGGTCGGCAACCGTCATGCCGGTATAGTGGGCGACGACCACGCTGCCGGCCTCGGCGAACACGCCCTCAAGCATGTCGATCTGGCTGGCCTTCTTGGCTCTATCCACTTCGGCTCTCCTCTTCATATGGAACCGGAAAGTTTCCGGCTCCCGTTCGTTGGACCGCAAATCCGCCTCATGCGGTTATGCGGCAGCGCCTGTCCCAGGGCCCGAACGCTTGCAGCAAACCCGATACGGGAATTGCCGCGAGAAATTCTGCTCCCCGTCTATGCAGGCCATCTGATTAAGCCGTCACCCCGGAGGGATCTTGCGCCTGCAGTCTCGGACAGGTGCCAGCCCAATGCCTTTCAGCATCGCGCTGGCGCCGGCGCCCGAAGGCGCCGGATCTCAATCACCTCAGCCTTGCGCGCCCGAGATGGAGGCGGCGTCGATCTTCACGCCGGGGCCCATCGTGGAGCTGATCGCAATCTTCTTGAGGTAAGTTCCCTTTGCACCCGTGGGGCGCGCCTTCACGACGCTGTCCACGAACGCCTTGATGTTCTCGACAAGCGCCGCTTCCGTGAAGCTCGCCTTGCCGACGCCAGCGTGAATGATGCCGGCCTTCTCGGCGCGGAATTCAACCGAACCGCCCTTGGCGCCCTTGACCGCGCCTTCAACGTCAGCCGTCACCGTGCCAACGCGCGGATTGGGCATCAGGCCGCGCGGACCGAGCACTTTGCCGAGACGGCCGACCAGCGGCATCATGTCGGGCGTCGCGATGCAGCGGTCGAAATCAACCTTGCCCGAGAGCACCACTTCCGCGAGGTCTTCAGCGCCCACAATGTCGGCGCCAGCCGCCTTGGCGCGATCAGCATTCGCGCCCTTGGCAAACACAGCAACGCGGACCGAGCGGCCCGTGCCATTGGGCAGGTTGACGACGCCGCGCACGGCCTGATCGGCGTGCTTGGGGTCGACGCCCAGATTGATGGCGACCTCAACGGTCTCGTCGAACTTCGCGGTGGCGCGGGCCTTGACCATCTTCACGGCTTCGCCCAGCGCATATTGTTTGCGCGTATCAACGCCCTCGCGGGCCTTCTTCGTGCGCTTTCCCATCTGTGTCATGGCGCTTACCCCTTGACCTCAAGACCCATGGAACGGGCCGAGCCCGCGATGATCTTCACGGCTGCATCCAGATCGACCGCATTGAGATCTTTCATCTTGGCCTTGGCGATCTTCTCAAGGTCGGCACGCGTGACCGAACCCTTGACTTCGAGGCCGGGCTTCTTTGCGCCGCCATCGATCTTGGCTGCCTTCTTGAGGAAGTAGGACGCCGGCGGCGTCTTCATCTCGAAGGTGAACGACTTGTCCTGGAAGACGGTGATCACCACCGGCATCGGCATGCCCTTTTCAAAGTCGGGGCCCGATGTCTTGGCGTTGAACGACTTGCAGAACTCCATGATGTTGAGGCCGCGCTGACCCAGCGCCGGCCCGATGGGCGGCGACGGGTTGGCCGAACCTGCAGGAACCTGCAGCTTCACGTAGCCGATAATCTTCTTCGCCATTGCACTCTCCTCTTCAGTCTCCGCTCAAGGAGCATACGGTGCGGCGATGGCGCGCCTCCCGCAAGTTGCGCTGCCGGAACACCCGGCAGCGGATACTCAAACTTTCTCAACCTGGTTGTAGTCGAGGTCCACAGGCGTCGCCCGCCCGAAGATCGACACGGCAACCACGAGGCGCGACTTGTCCTCGTCCACCTTTTCCACGACGCCCGTAAACGTCGAGAACGGACCGTCGATGACACGCACCTGCTCGCCCACTTCGAACGAGATCGAGGGCTTGGGACGGTCAACACCTTCCTTCACCTGATTGAGGATGCGCGCGACCTCACCTTCGCCGATCGGCGACGGCTTGGTGCCCGAACCCAGAAAGCCGGTCACTTTCGGCGTGTGCTTCACCAGCAGGAACGCCTCATCCGTCATCACCATCTTCACCAGCACATAGCCGGGGAAGAACTTGCGCTCGACATTGGCCTTGTGGCCGCGGCGCACTTCCACCACGTCTTCGGTCGGCACCAGAACCTCTGCAAAGAGGTCCTTGAGGCCCTTGGACTCCGCCTGGCGCTTGATGTCTTCGGCCACCTTCTTCTCGAAATTCGAGTAGGTGTGGACGATGTACCAGCGGGGCTCGCGGGCGCGTGTTGCGGTTTCGCTCATGGCTGCTGTGCTCATGACGTGATCAATGACCGAATGCCGAGGGCAAAGATGGAGTCGACGAGATAGAAGAAGATCATCGAGATGACGACCATGATGAAGACCATCACCGAGGTCAGCGTCGTTTCCTTGCGCGTCGGCCAGGTGACCTTCGAGCCCTCCTGGCGCACCTGGCGCAGAAACGCGCCCGCCGACACGCGCGGTGTCACGTCCTTCGCTTCTTCTTTCTCAGGTGTCTCGGCCATGTTGACCCGTTCAGTCCTTTAACAGTGCATCTGCGCGCGGCGTAGGTGGCAGGAGTGGAGGGACTCGAACCCCCGGCCCTCGGTTTTGGAGACCGATGCTCTACCAGCTGAGCTACACTCCTGTGCTTGCGCCTCTTACTTGATGATCTTTGCGACGACACCGGCGCCGACAGTGCGGCCGCCTTCGCGGATGGC
>DEIC01000007.1:0-9030 GCA_002352285.1 Alphaproteobacteria bacterium UBA2784
TTGCGCGGATAGATGAAGGGCTGGCCCAGCGAATATTTGAACGCCATCGCCGCAATCGTCGGCATCTTGGCGATCAGCCGGTGGCTGGCCACCGTGCGCTGGCGGATGTCGTTGATGTCGAGACTGTCGTGATAGAAGGCAGAGAGCGCGCCCACCGTTCCCACCATCACGGCCATCGGATGCGCGTCGCGGCGGAAACCGCGATAGAAGGTGGAAAGCTGTTCGTGCAGCATCGTGTGATAGGTGATGGCGCGGTCGAACTCCTTCATCTGCGTGGCGTTCGGCAACTCGCCGTGGAGCAGCAGATAGCAGGTCTCAAGGAAGTCGCCCTGTTCGGCCAGCTGGTCGATCGGATAACCGCGATAGAGCAGGATGCCTGCATCGCCGTCGATGTAAGTGATCTGCGATTCACAGCTCGCCGTTGAGGTGAAGCCGGGGTCATAGGTGAACGCGTCGGTCTCCGCATAGAGTTTGCGGATGTCGATCACATCAGGCCCGACCGAGCCGGAAAGAACCGGAAGGTCGTAAGATTTGTCCTTGAAGGTCAACTTGGCGGTGCCGCCCGGTTTGGCGTGGCTCTGGTTCATGGGTTTGGCGCTCGTGCGATTCGGAGTTGCAGAGTTTCGGTATGAAATTCAATGGGTTGACGCAGCATGTGCCGGTGGCTCACCTGCGCCGGGACAGCGCAGATTATAGGCCCTTTAGGTTAACGCCGTCACCCCAGAATTCAGTTGTTCGACTTCGGGCTACTATTAAGCCTCAGAAGAGTCTCCTCTTTGCCAAGAATCTCCATGACATCAAAAATTGGTGGTGACGTTGTTTTCCCAGTTAGTGCGGCTCTTATCGGTTGAGCGACGTCTCCCAGCCTAAGACCATGCGTCGCTGCAAAAGCTCGCACAACTTCCTCGAGCTTTCCGGCCTTCCACTCCACGTTAGAAATGGACATTGCTATAGCTGTATTCGCCGTTTGGGCTTGAGGCGTTAGCACAAGCCGAGCCTTTTCATCGAGAGGCAGCGGCCGCGAGGCAAACACATAGGCCGCGCTATCGGCGAGCTCGATGATGGTCTTGGCGCGTTCCTTCAGTCCCTTCATGCCCGCAATCAGCATCTGGCGCTGATGATCTGTGGCGGTTGGCTCGCCCTTTGACTGTCGATGAGCGATTACAAGTTCCGCCAGCCGTGCATCATCCGCCTCGCGAATGTAATGGCCGTTGACGAAATCGAGCTTCTTGTAGTCAAGCCGCGCCGGGCTTTTCTGCACCGCGTCGAGGTCGAACCACTGGATCGCCTGCTCGGTTGAAATCAGTTCGTCGTCGCCATGGCTCCAGCCCAGACGCAGCAGATAATTGCGCATGGCCTCGGGCAGGTATCCCATGCCCTCAAACTCATGGATGCCCTGCGCGCCATGGCGTTTCGACAGCTTGGCGCCATCCGGCCCGTGCAGCATCGGCAAATGCGCATAGACCGGCACCGGCCAGCCCATTGCATCAATGATCTGGCGCTGGCGCGCCGCATTGGTGAGATGGTCATCGCCGCGGATCACATGCGTCACGCCCATATCGAAATCATCAACTACCACCGAAAGCATATAGGTGGGTGTGCCGTCCGAGCGCAGGATGATGAAATCATCCAGCACGTCATTGCGGAACCGCACGTCTCCCTGCACGCGATCCTCGATCAGCGTGTCGCCCGTTTGCGGGCACTTGATGCGGATGGCGGGTCTGACATTGCGGCGCGAATCATCAGGCGCACGATCCCGCCAGCGGCCGTCATAACGCTGCGGCTTGCCCTCGGCCTTCTGCTGGTTGCGCATCTCCTCCAGCTCGTCCGGCGTCGCATAGCAATAGTAAGCCTTGCCTTGCGCCAGCAGCTGATGGGCGATCTCGGCATGGCGGGCGGCGCGCGCAAACTGGAAAACGACGTCGCCATCCCAGTCAAGGCCAAGCCACGACAGCCCCTGGAGCAGCGCATCAATCGCCTCCGGCTTGGAGCGTTCGCGGTCAGTGTCTTCAATGCGCAGGCGGAACGTGCCGCCGAAATGGCGCGCATAAAGCCAGTTGAACAGGGCCGTGCGTGCACCGCCGATGTGAAGAAATCCGGTCGGCGAGGGGGCAAAGCGGGTAACAAGCGGGCGGTCTTGCGCCATGGCATCCATTCGTCAAAGTGTCGGGAGAACTTGCCGCCTTCCTAGCATAGGGATGGGTCGGCGAAACAAGCCCGGAATGGACGGGGCGGGGGACCAAATTGGCGGGGGCGTTCTGGCAGGTCGCCCGGCATGGGGCTCAAAGCGCCATTGCCGCAACGGGCCGCCTTCTGTGGGCGGATTGGGACCGCTTTGCCCTCTGGCTTCCCGTCTTCATCGGCATTGGCATCGGTATCTATTTCGCACTGCCCGAGGAGCCAGATCTTCTCTGGTCAGCAAGCGGCTTGTGCCTTGCTTTGGCGATGCGCATTGCAGCGCTTCGCCGCCAGGGCCTGCGCCTGGCTACCGGCGCGCTGGCAGCCATCGCAACGGGCTTCTTCGCGGCGACGCTGAACACGGTTTTGAGTGATGCGCCGATCCTGTCGCGCGAACTTGGCCTGCGTGAAGTTGAGGGCCGCATCGTGCAGATCTATGCCCATGAAGATGGCGCCATGCGCGTGGTGCTCGATCACGTCAGCATCGCGCGGCTTGCCCTTTCAGAGACGCCATCGCATGTGCGCATTTCAGTGCGCAAAGGGGTGGAAGGTTTCAGGCCCGGCGACTGGATCCGCATCAGGGCCGCCTTGGGGCCGCCGCCGCAGCCCATCGCGCCGGGCGCCTATGATTTTGGCCGCGCCGCCTACTTCGATGAGCTGGGCGGCTTTGGCTATGCGGTGGCCGAGCCCGTGCGGATTGACGCTGTCGCGGAAGAAACGCTTTGGCAAGGCGTCACCGGCGCCATCACGCGCCTGCGCTTTGACATCTCAAGCCGCATTCGCGCGGCAGCCGACGGGCGGACCGGTGGCATCGCAGCCGCACTGGTTTCCGGTGATCGCTCCGGCATCGGCAAGGAAGATTTGCAGGCGTTGCGTGACAGTTCACTGCAGCATCTTCTCTCCATCTCCGGCCTGCACATGGCCATTGTCGGCATGGGGCTTTTTGCGCTCTTCCGCTTTATCGGCCTTGCGATGGGCGCGCGCGCACAGGAATGGCCCGTCAAAAAGATCGCAGCATTCGGCGCGCTCGCCGGATCGTTCTTCTATCTGCTGCTCAGCGGCGCAGAGGCGCCAACCCAGCGATCCTTCTTCATGATCGGGCTCATGTTTGTGGCGGTGATGATCGACCGCCCGGCCATCTCGATGCGCACGGTAGCCATTTCCGCTGTCGTGCTTTTGATCTTTGCGCCTGAAAGCCTCATCGATCCCAGTTTTCAGATGTCTTACGCGGCCGTCGTGGCGCTGGTGGCAGCCTTTGAAGTTGTCACCGCCCGCCAGAGAAGCGCTGCCGCAGGCCGCCTTCAGCGCGACAGCATGGGGCGACGCATGCTCCTTTATGTCGCGTTGAGTGCGCTGACATCGCTGGTGGCCGGCGCCATGACGTCACCTTTTGCCGCCTTCCACTTCAACCGGGTTGCCGCCTATGGCCTTGCCGCAAATCTGATGGCAGCGCCACTGGTGAGCTTTGTCATCATGCCCGCGGGTGTGCTGACGATGATCCTGATGCCCTTTGGCGCCGAGGCATTCGGCCTGGCCATCATGGGATGGGGCATCGAGCAGCTACTGGCGATCGCCCATTTCGTGCAGAGCTGGCCGGGTTCCGCAGCACTTCTGCCCGCATGGCCGCTGGCAGCGCTCATCGCCTTTGTACTGGGCAGCCTGTGGCTTTGCCTGTGGCAGCAGAGATGGCGCTATTGGGGCCTGGCGCCCATTGCGCTGTCGCTGGTGCTGGTAGCGCTGAACCGCCAGCCCGACATTCTGATCCATGGCGATGGCACCAATCTGGCGGCGCGCGGCCACGACGGTGTGCTCTCAATCGCGCGGCCGCGCAGCGAACGCTTTGCCGCTGACCTCTGGCTGCGGCGCGACGGCGAGGATCCGGAAATGCGCACAGACCGGCGCGGCGGCTTTGTGTGCGACGCGCTGGGGTGTTGGGGCGAGGCCGTCTCTCGCGATGGCGCTGCCGTCTGGCGCGTTGCCTGGATCGGACTGGCTGAAGCTGCGCTGGAAGACTGCGCCATGGCGGATCTGGTGGTGAGCGCGGAACGCATCCGCCGCTTTTGCAGCGGGCCAATGATCTTTGATGATGAAATGCTCCGCCGCACGGGCGCCGTTGCGATCACGCTTTATGCGGAGGGGCCACATATTGAAACCGTCGCCGAATGGCGCGGCAACCGCCCCTGGTCACGCACGACGCCCGCGCAAGCTCAATAGTGGCGCAGCAGGCCGACGAGCTTGCCCTGCACGCGCACACGGTCAGGGCCATAGATGCGCGTCTCATAGCGCGGATTGGCCGCCTCAAGCGCCACGGACTCGCCCTTGCGGCGCAGGCGCTTCAGCGTGGCCTCCTGATTGTCAACCAGCGCGACGACGATGTCGCCGTTCTGCGCGTTGTCGCAGCGCTGGATGATGACGGTATCGCCGTCAAGAATGCCGGCCTCGATCATCGAGTCGCCGTTCACTTCCAGCGCATAATGTTCGCCGCTGCCCAGCATGTTCTGCGGCACCGGGACGGAATCGAGCGGGTTCTGCAGCGCTTCAATTGGAATGCCGGCCGCAATGCGGCCCACCATCGGAATGACCGCCGCGCCATCATTGGCGGCGCGCGGCGCGGTGCGCACCGGCTCACGCTTGCCCGCGCCTTCGATCACCGCAGGCTCAAAGCCCCGGCGCGCGGTTTTTGCCGCCGCCAGATTTTCCGGCATCTTCACAACTTCAAGCGCGCGCGCGCGATGTTGCAGGCGGCGGATGAAGCCGCGCTCCTCCAGCGCCGTAATCAGCCGGTGGATGCCCGACTTCGACTTGAGGTCGAGCGCATCCTTCATCTCGTCAAACGAGGGGGGGATTCCTGATTCGCGGATGCGCTCCTGAATGAACATCAGAAGTTCGTACTGCTTGCGGGTCAGCATGGCAGGGCCCCCCATATCTGGGAACGAAAGCAAAACATACCGGAACGTTCTATGTAAGTTCCGGCCCCTCGTCAACAGGCACCTTCGGCCGCCTGTGGATGAACCCGCCCGAGAAGGATCACATCCACCAGCGCGCCCTCGGCGGCTGTGGGCGCATGCGGCGGCCGGATGAGGAGCGCGTTTGACCGCGCCAGTGGCAGCAGGGCCGAGCTGTCCTGAAGGTCGTGCGCCACCGCTTCCAGAACGCCGTCGGCACCCTGCGTGACGATACCGCGCACATAATCCTCGCGGCCATCATTGGCAGTCATCGGCTTTTGCAGCCGCACCTTCAAGACGCGCGGTGCGGGAACGAGGGCGCCCTGCAGCGCACGGATTGCGGGCTGCAGGAAAAGAACGGCGCAGACATAGGCCGACACGGGATTGCCCGGAATGCCCATCACATGCGCCTTGCCAAGCGTTCCGAACGAAAGCGGCTTTCCCGGCCGCATGGCGATCTTCCAGAAGTCAGCCCGAAAGCCGAGCCCTTCCAGCGCAGGCTTGACGAGATCATGATCCCCAACGGATGCGCCGCCCAGCGTGACAAGCAGATCAAAAGCGGGCGCATCCGAAACGCGCGCGCGGATTGCTGCGATGTCGTCGCGCACGATACCCAGATCAATCAGCGTGCCGCCTGTCGTGCGGATCAATTCGCCAAGCGCAAGGCCCGAGGATCCGACCATGTGCCAGATCTCGGTCGCTGTGCCGGGTGCAACAATCTCATCACCCGTTGCCAGCAGGGCCACGCGCGGCCGCGCGGATGTTTCCACGCAAGAAACATTGCCCGCAGCAATCAGCGCCAGTTGCGCAGGCGACAGCACCTCACCCGCACGCGCCAGCACATCACCGGCGGCAAAATCCATGCCCGCGCGCCTGAAGTGCTTGCCCGGTTTCCCCGGCTCATTGACAATGATCCGCGATCCATCGCGCGAGACATTTTCCTGAATGATGATCGTATCAGCGCCATCCGGCACAATGCCGCCGGTCAGAATGCGCACGGCTTCACCGCTTTTCACACTTCCCGGAAAGCGCCCGCCGGCGGGCGCCTCGCCAATCAGGGCCAGTACGGCAGGCGTGTGCGCCACATCGGCGCCGCGCACGGCATAGCCATCCATCGCAGAGAGGTCAGCAGCCGGATGGCTGCGTGCGGCAATCACATCGCGGCGCACCACCCTGCCAGAAGCTTCGCCAACCGGAACGGTTTCAGTGCCAAGCGGCGCAAGCGCTGCAAGAATGCGCGCGCGGGCCTCGCCAACCGCGATCATGGCGCGGCAAACATGTCGTCAACGCTCACCTTCACCACGCGCGCCAGGCGCGTTTCAGCATCGCGCGACAGCCGCCCCGTACGGCCATGCAGATAGCCGTAAAGCAGCCCCGGCTCGATCCCCGCCTCACGGCACCATTGCGTGACGCGCAGCCGGTTGCGCTCCATGAAGGCGCGGAACGCGGCGCGATCCTTGTCGCCCGCATCAGCACGCGGGCGCAGGGCGGGTTCGGGCGCGACAGCGTTGCGTGCGCGGCCAGCCGTACGTGCGCCCGCATGAACGGTCGAGGAGGGCGCCTGCCGGAAACCGGCGCTGCGGCGCTGAGGCGCTGCCGGTTTGGCAGGTGCGGCCCCGTCTGCAACATAGTCGCCCGACTTGCCGCCATGTTTTTCGATGAGCCGGATCGCGCCGATAATGGCATCGCGCTGCACGGCCTTCACCATGTCATAGAGCGCAAGCGCCGCGACACTGACGGCTGTCAGCGCCTCCATTTCCACGCCGGTGGGGCCGTTGGTCTTGACCGTCGCGCGGATGACGATGCGCCCTTCATCGCGCTCAGGCGAAAGTTCAACCGATGCCCCGGCAATAGCCAGCGGATGACAGAGCGGGATCAGGTCAGAGGTGCGCTTCGCCCCCATGATGCCCGCAAGGCGCGCAACCGCCAGCGCGTCGCCCTTCGGCAAAGTTCCCTCCGCAATCATGTCGATCACTTGCGGCAAAAGGCGCACCTCGCCCTCGGCCACGGCCATGCGGTTGGTTGCGTCCTTTGCCGACACATCGACCATGCGGGCGTGGCCCTTGTCGTCAAGATGGGTGAGTTTGCTCATGCCGGAATGCGTCCCAGAAGACGCGCGGTTGCGTCTTCCACATCATCCTGCCGCATCAGGCTCTCGCCGACAAGAAAGCCGCGTGCACCTGCGCGCATCAGGCGCAACACGTCGTCATGGGTGAAGATGCCGCTTTCGGCGATCAGAAAGGAACCCGGGGGCGCAAGGCGGGCCAGCACCTCTGTCGTTTCCAGCCGCGTCTCGAAAGTGTGGAGGTTGCGGTTGTTGATGCCGATCAGGTCAGCGCCAAGGCGGGCGGCACGCGCCATCTCGACTTCATCGTGGACTTCGACCAGCACATCCATCGACAGGCGTCTTGCTGCATCCATCAGCGCCTGGGCGAGCGCGTCATCAACCATCGCCATGATGACAAGAATGCAGTCGGCGCCCAGCGTGCGGCTTTCAGCCACCTGCCACGGATCGACCAGAAAGTCTTTGCGGATGACAGGAAGCACACAGGCCGCGCGTGCAGCCACCAGATCCGCCTCGCGCCCCTGAAAGCTGGGCTGATCTGTCAGCACCGACAGACACGCCGCCCCGCCGCGCATATAGGCGCGCGCCAGCTGCGGCGGCTCGAAATTCTCCCGGATGAGACCTTTAGAGGGGCTTGCCTTCTTGATCTCGGCAATCAGCGCAGGCTTGCCATCGCGCGCCCGCGCCTTGAGTGCGCGGGCAAAGCCGCGCGGGCGCGGCGCCTTCGCCAGCAGGCGATCCATGTCGCGCGGCGAAACGACTTCTCTGCGCGCGGCCACTTCCTCGCGCTTGTAGGCGGCAATGCGCTCCAGAATGGTGGCGGTCATGGCGCGTGCGACAGATGCTTCAGCCGGTTGAACGCGGCCTTCGCCTCATGCCGGTCGATGACAGCTTCAGCAAGCCGCGCCCCTTCGGCAATGTTCGGCGCCTTGCCGGTAATGACGAGGCCCGCGGCCGCATTCAGAACCACGATGTCACGATAGGCGCCTTTGGCCCCGTCAAGCAGCGCCAGCAAAGCGGCTGCATTATCGGCAGGGTCGCCACCACGCAGATCACCAATCCGCGCCCGCGCAAGGCCTGCATCTTCTGGCGACACGAAAAATGTGCGGCGTTTGCCGCTTTCGATGGCGTGCACACGGCTTTCGCCGAGGGTTGAAAGTTCATCCAGCCCGCCTGCGCCATGCACTACCCAGGTCGCCTCTGTGCCCAGTTCGGCGACAACGCCGGCAATCGAGTCTGCTGCTTCCTGCGAACCTGCACCAATCAGCTGGCGCTTGACGCCTGCGGGGTTGGCGAGCGGCCCCACCAGATTGAAGAGCGTGCGGACGCCAAGCTCCTTCCGCACCGGCGCAACCGAAGCGAGCGCCGGATGAAAGGCAGGTGCAAACATGAAGGCAATCCCGCCTGCCGACAGGATGCGCGTTACATCGCCGGGCGTCTGCTCAACTTTGATCCCGAGAGCTGCCAGCACATCTGACGTTCCGGATTTTGAGCTTGCCGCGCGATTTCCGTGCTTGGCGACATGAACACCTGCGCCCGCCAGCACAAAGGCGGCAGCGGTCGAGATGTTCCACGTATGCTGGCCGTCGCCGCCGGTGCCGCAATTATCGAACGCATCATCGGGCGCTGATACGGTCTTCATGCGCTTGCGCATCGCGCGCACGGCGCCCGCCAGCTCAACCGCACTTTCGCCGCGCACGCGCATGGCCATCAACAGGCCGGCGATCTGTGCAGGCGTTGCGCCGTCGTCAAGGATGATGCCAAACGCCTCCTCGGCCTCTGCCGCATCCAGCCTGCGGCCATGCGCCAGACCCTGAAGATGCGGCTGAAGGGCCAAACGCT
>DEIC01000007.1:9070-27522 GCA_002352285.1 Alphaproteobacteria bacterium UBA2784
GAGGGCAGGCGGGCAAACACACCCTTGCCGCCGTGCGTGATGGGCGAGATTTTTCCGTGCATGGGCTGCGGCGCCCGCACCACCTTGCCGCCAAAGACCTGTCCGATCGCCTGGTGGCCCAGGCAAACTCCCAGCACAGGAATTTTTTCCTTCGCAGCCTCAATCAGCTCCAGACAGATGCCTGCTTCATTGGGCGTACACGGCCCGGGCGAAAGCACGATGCCTTTCGGCTTCATGCCGATGACCTGGCCCACGCCGATCTGGTCATTCCGGTGGACCTGCACTTCCACACCCAACTCGCCCAGATAATGGACAAGGTTGAACGTGAAGCTGTCGTAATTGTCGATCAGGACAAACATGAACGGGGCGGGCGCTGCCGGGCGAAGAGAGCGGGAGCTGCTATTGATCCGTTTCAGCCGGTCAGGTCAAGGCAAGCAGGTTATGATGCGCCATGATTCCGGCCCGGATGGTTGACCCTGATGACGGCGCGGCAACAGAAGAGCCATAGGCACCGGCGGCAGATCCGGAAGGTCTGGCCGTTGAGCGTGCTCGCCTTTGTTCTGGCTGTGGCGGCGGCAAGCATGTTGCGTGTCGGGCCGCCGGTTGAGAGCCGCAATGCGGCCTGGGCCGAGGCCGGCGTGCCTGCCCCGGATGTTGCCGCACTTGTGGACGCCCTGAACCCGCCAGCATCCACGCCAGGTCTGCGGCGCACGCTGGGCGAGGGGGGCGAGACTGCCTTCATCGCGCTGGTGATTGATGATGCGGGTCTGAGCGAGGCGGCAACCCGCCGCATCATCGCCCTCCCGGCCGAGGTGACACTCGCCTTTCTGCCCTATGGCGCAAATTCACCTGCGCTGGCGCGTGAGGCAGCAGCGACGGGGCACGACGTCATCCTGCATATGCCGATGGCGCCAGAGGGTGGGGGCGATCCCGGCCCGGATGCCCTTTCGCCCGGACTGGATGCGGCGGAAAATGTCGCGCGGCTGACCCGCGCGCTTGAACTCTTCCCGATGGTGATCGGCGTGAACAACCATATGGGAAGCCGCATGACGCGCGACGCAAANNGGCGCGATGGCGCGCGCCCGGGGCCTGCTTGCACTCGACCGCGATGTCTTTCTCGACAACGACATGAGCGCACCTGCGATCGGGGAGCGTCTGGCTGCGCTCGAATTGATGGCGCGCCAGCGCAGCGTGGCGGTAGCGATTGGCCACCCGCATGAGGCGACACTGGATGCTCTTGAGGAATGGGTGAAGGGGCTCGGCGCGCGCGGGCTGCGACTTGTGCGCCTTGCTGATGCCGCCGCAATCCGCTCGCTTTCAATCCGGCCGGTTGCGCTTGACCGGTGAGACGAACTGGATTGCGTCTTCGGCAGCCCGGATCAGCGCCTTCGACTTGTTGATGGTCTCCATGTATTCGGCTTGCGGGTCACTGTCGGCGACAACGCCGCCTCCTGCCTGCACATACATGGTGCCGTCCTTGATGACGGCGGTGCGCAGCACGATGCACGTATCCATACTGCCATCGGCGCCAATATAGCCGACCGCGCCCGCATAGATGCCGCGCCGCTCGCGCTCCAGCTCGTCGATGATTTCCATCGCGCGCACTTTGGGTGCGCCGGTCAGCGTTCCCGCCGGAAATCCGGCAACC
Source organism: Alphaproteobacteria bacterium UBA2784 (assembly GCA_002352285.1). GTDB lineage: Bacteria > Pseudomonadota > Alphaproteobacteria > Micropepsales > Micropepsaceae > UBA2784. Next base: position 10,719 of record DEIC01000007.1, read on the forward strand.
AGCGCATCAATCGCATCCTTGCCCGGCGCAATGTCGCCTTCGACATTGGAGACGATGTGCATCACATGGCTGTAGCGCTCGATGATGAACTGCTCCGTCACCCGCACACTGCCGGTTTCGACAACGCGCCCGACATCGTTGCGGCCAAGATCCAGAAGCATGAGGTGCTCGGCGCGCTCCTTCGGATCGGCGATCAGCCTGGCGGCAAGGTCAGCATCTTCCGCCGCATTGGCGCCGCGCGGTGCGGTGCCGGCGATCGGGCGGATTGTCACCTTGCCATTGCGCAGCCGGACAAGGATTTCAGGGCTGGAGCCCACTACCGCATAGCCCGGAAAGTTGAGAAAGAACAGGAACGGCGACGGATTGAGCCGCCGCAGCGAGCGGTAGAGCGAAAATGGCGGCAGCGCAAAGGGCAGCCGGAAGCGCTGGCTGGGCACAACCTGGAACACATCGCCCGCGCGGATATACTCCTTCGCCCGTTCGACAACGGCGAGATAATCCGCATGCGACGTATTTGAGACGGCGCTTTCGGCCAGTACGGGCACAGCGTCCGGAACGATTGTCTCTGGCAGCGCGCCTGATAGCCGTGCCTCCGCCTCGTCAAGACGCAGCATGGCTGCCGCATAGGCCTCGGCCGCGCTGGCATCGGGCCGGGGCCATGCAATGGTGACGATCAAAAGCTCGTCGCGCACATTGTCGAACACGCAGATGATGCTGGGCCGCACCATGACGGCATCAGGCACAAGAAGCACATCCGGGTTTTTGTCCGGCAGCTTCTCCATCTCGCGCACCATGTCATAGCCGAGATAGCCAAAGAGCCCGGCCACCATCGGCGGCATCCCCTCGGGCAGCTTGAGACGGCAGGCGGCGGTGAGTGATCGAAGAGATTCAAGCGGGCGCGCAGGCTCGCGCACGAAGGGTTTGCCGAATGCGGCTGTCTCGGCCACACCGTTCTTGCAGCGCCAGACAAGGTCGGGCGCCATGGCGATGATCGAATAGCGGCCCCGCGTCTCGCCGCCCTGAACGCTTTCGAGCAGGAATGAATAGGGAAGGTCCGGTCCCAGCTTCAGAAAGGCCGAGACAGGCGTTTCCAGATCGGCAATCCGCCGCCGGAAGAAAAGGGCGGGCGTCTTTTTCGCCCAACCCTTCTCAAACTCGGCAAAGCCGGGATTGGCAGCCACAGGGTCAAAAGCGCCGTCCGCCGTCACCTGTTCCCCGCATTGGCGATGGCTGCAAGCTCGGCAGAGTTTACTTCCGTCCCCATTGCCGCCTCGATGTCCGAGATGAAGAGCGCCAACAGATCGCCAGCCAGACTTTGGGCAGTTTGCCCGCCAAGTTCGGCAAGGCGGGTGTCACCCTCGGGCGCGGCCGCAAATGAGACACTGGTGGCGCGTGCCACAACCATCAGCGGCACCGGCCCCTCATCGGAACCTTCCGGCGCCAGCCTGGCATTGGGGGTCGTGATCCACTGGCCGGGCTTTGCGCGGAACAGCAGATTGACGGCGCCAGCGGGCAGATCATCGGTCGCCGTTGTGCGGCTCACATCTGCAAGGGACGTCAGCCGCACATTATACGTGCGCAGCATGTCCGCCATGTCCTCGCCAGACGCGGCGCGGGCCGCAAGATCGGCGGCCAGATCATTGAGGCGCTTGCCGGTATCGGCGACCCGCCACGCCTCAAGCACCTGCTGGCGGATTTCCGAAAGCGGTTTGGTGGCGGGCGGCGTGATGCCGTCAAGCCGCACCGCATAAAGGATGCTGTCCTGCGTCAGGAGCGTTTCGCTCTCCTGCCCCGCATCAAGCGCAAAAACTTCCTGCAGGAAACGCGGATCGCCGGGAATGCCGGTGACGACAGCACCCGCAGGGTCATTGCCAGCTGCGTCCATCGCCGCAACGTTGAGCAGCTTGAGATTCAGCCGTTGCGCAATTTCCTCAAACGGTGTGCGCGCGCCGCGCGCATCTTCAATTGCCTCGAAGATCGGATCGAGTTCCTCCTGCGCCTTGCGGCGGCGCAAGGCGGCCACGATCTCATCGCGCATGTCGGCAAGCGTCTTCTCCTCGCCGGGTGTGATCGACACAACGCGCAGGATCACCCAGCCGAACTGGGCCTCGGCCGCCGGTGTCGTGGTGCCCGCGGCAACTTCAAACGCAACGGCGGGAACAAGCGGGTCGCCCTTGGGCACTTCACCAAGGCTCAAATCTTCCGGTGTCAGACCGCGTTCGGCAGCAATCGCATCGAAGCTCTCGCCCGCTGCCATGCGTGCGGCGGCGGCTTCCGCCTCTTCCCTGGTGGGGAAGACGATCTGGTCCAGTGTGCGCTTCTCGGGCCTGCTGAAGCGCGCCCGTGTTGCCTCCCACGCCGCGGCCACTTCCTCGTCGGTCACGACAATGGCTTCACCCAGCTGATCGGGGCCAATCGCGATCATCGTAAAGGAGCGATACTCGGGCGTGCGGAAAATGCCGGCGTTCTCTGCCAGATAGGCCTCAAGCACGGCGTCATCGGGATCACCGGCTTCGGCAAGGGCTTCGGGCGTCAGTACGGCAAACTCGACCGCACGCCGCTCGTCCTCGTGGCGGCGCAGCGCCAGCACATAGCCTGACGGCGCGCGCGTGCCCGCAAGGATGGCCGAAACGAGTTGCTGGCGAACCACGTCAAGGCGGAACCGGTTCTCAAACTCCTGCTGCGATATGTTCATGCGCTGCAGGTACTGATTGAACGTATTGATGTCGAATGACCCGTCAATGGCCTGAAAGCCCTGGAGGCTTGTGATGATGCGGCGCAGCGTGTCGTTGCCAACGCGCAAACCCATGTCCTTTGCGTGAATGTCAAGCGCGCGCTGCGCCATCAGCCGTTCCAGCACGTCGCGGTCATAACCAACCTCGTGGGCTTGCGCGACCGAGATTTCGAGGCCCTGCTGCTGGCGCAGGCGCTGGAGATCCTCGCGCAAGGCGCGGTCAAACTCCTGGGTTGAGATTTCCGTATCGCCGACAACAGCCACCACCCGCTCTGACGAGCCCGTAAAGACGTCGCCAATGCCGAAGAGGGCAAAGCTCATCACAAGCACGCCAATGAACAACGCGGCGACCCAGGTTTTGGACGCCCGGCGCATGGTCTCAAGCATGGTCTTCGTTTCGCTGTCGCAAGAGGAAGGGCGGAAAGGACCGCCCGGATCGGGGCCGCACTTTAGGTGACGCAGCCTTGCCCCGGCAAGGTGGCGCAAGGGCGTGATGCATGCCGTCCCGATTGCAAATCGTCAAGGCTTGCGCCATCCATGGCAGGATCCATAAAGGGCCATTGACCCTGCCAAACGACAGGAATTGACCATGCCCCGCTCCGCGCCCACCCCTGCGCCCAATAGTGTTGCCAGGCGCCGCAAACTTGCAGCCGGTAACTGGAAAATGAATGGCACGGCGGCAAGCCTGGCCGAGGTCAAGAAACTGAAATCCCTGATCCGCAAGGACCGGCTGGCGGCCGACATCCTGATTTGTCCGCCCGCAACACTGATTGAACGCCTCGCGCGAATGGCCAAGGGCAGCAAAGTTGCGGTTGGCGGTCAGGATTGCCATGCAAAGGAGCAGGGCGCATTCACGGGCGACGTCAGTGCCCCGATGCTGGCGGATGCGGGCGCATCGACGGTGATCGTCGGCCATTCGGAGCGCCGCACGCTCCACGCCGAGCGTGATGCCGACGTGCACGCCAAGGCCGAAGCGGCGCACCGCGCGGGCCTTGTCGCCATCATCTGTGTGGGTGAGACACTGGATGAGCGCTCGGCGGGCAAGGCCGATGACATCGTAAAGGGGCAGGTATCGCGAAGCGTGCCAGATGCCGCCACGCCCAAAAACACGATCATTGCTTATGAGCCAGTCTGGGCCATCGGAACAGGCAAGACCGCGACCGCTGCCGACATCGAGGCGATGCACCACACCATCCGCGAAACCCTGCGGGCCCGCTTTGGCGCTGCGGCGGATGCTTTCCGTATCCTTTACGGCGGTTCGGTGAAGGCGTCCAACGCCGCCGAAATCCTGCACGTGCCCGGCGTGGATGGCGCATTGGTAGGCGGCGCCAGCCTTTCCGCCGCAGAGTTTTACGAAATCATTAAGGCCGCCACCCCAAAGCGCCCGCGTTCCATCAAGGCAGCTTAAAGACCTTCTCAGCCATTCTGACCCTCCCGAGGGACGTCCGGCAGAGAGGACGAGAGTGGCAGCTTCCTACCGATATGATCTGGCCAACGCGCTTGTCTGCGATCCCGTCGCAGCCAATCGCATGGCCTCGCGCAACGCGCTCTTCGGCATGGGCTTCCGCAACATCGAGATGATCGGATCGTGCGACGATCTGCGCCAATGGCTGGGTGACAACGACACAGACCTGCTCGTCATCGAGGCATCGGAGAATATCGAGGAAGCCTGCCGCGTGATGCAGGAAATCCGGCAAGGCAAGACCGGCCGCAATCCGTTCCTGATCATCATTGCCACCACCTGGCAGACATCGGGCGAGATCGTGCGCGGTGTTGTGGGGGCAGGCGCAGATGATCTTCTGGTGCGCCCTTTTTCAGTGAAACAGGTTGCCGACCGCATCCGCACCCATGTCGATGCGCGCAAAGGATTTGTTGTAACCTCCGACTATATCGGCCCCGACCGTCGGCGCGATTCCCAGCGACCGTCAGACGCCCAGCTGATTGCGGTGCCAAACTCGCTGAAGCTGCGTGCGGCAGAAGGGCTTCCCGCACAGGCGGCAGCCGTGCTTGCTGCGCGTGCAATCGAGAAGAGCCGTTCGCTGGTCAATCTCGAAAAGATGCGCCGCTCTGCTTTCCAGATCGGCGTGCTGGCTGACTTCCTGAAAGAGGCCGCCAACACGGGTGCAAGCCCCGAAATGCGCCGCGCCGATGTCGAGCGTGTGCGCGCCCTCAACGAGGAACTCGCGCGCCGCGCTGCTGAATCCGGATTTGAGGGACTCAATGACCTTTGCGGCACGGTCACGAATGTCGTCAAATCCGTGGAGGAGGGCAAAGAGCAGGAAAAGAACGCCATCGTGCTCAGCCAGTTGGCGATTGCCATGCAGGTGGTCCTGACGCCGGACCGCACTGACCTCGACCATGAGGAAGAGTTGAAGCGCGTGCTGGCCAAAGTGCGCGCCCGCGGGCGAGCCACCTAGCGGCGTCCAACTCCCTGATCCGCCTGACAATATCGGAGCTGCAACCCGGCCTTGCCGGGTGAAAGGGGCTGCGCTAGAAGGCGCGCTTCGCAAATGCGGCCCTTAAGGCCCCCCTTCGCCGGACCGATATCCCCCATGGAAGTGATCGTTCTCGTCATCCACCTCTTTCTTGCGCTCGCGCTGATCGGCGTCGTGCTGATCCAGCGCTCGGACGGCAGCGCGCTTGGCGGACTGGGTGGTGGCAGTTCGGGCAGCCTCTTGTCGGCGCGTGGCGCGGGCAATGTGCTGACACGCACCACGGCAATTATCGGGGCAGCCTTTATCGTTACGTCGATCACGCTGACGATTCTTGCGCGCGTGACACAACCCGAAACGATTGTGCCTGTCGAGCCGGTGTCGGCGCCACCTTCTGACCCGTTCATTCCGATGGGCGGTGAATCGGCGCCACCGGTCACGCCGCCTGTTGATGCAGCACCCGAAACGCCGCCGCCGGCAACACCGGAAACGGCGCCCGATTCGGCAGCCGAACCGGCGCCTGCACCGGCAGAGCCGCCGCCCGCGACGCCCTAAGTCAGCACAAATCCGAGTTGTTTGGCCGCAGACACGCGGTAGTCATCCTTTTTCTTGCCCGGCGCAAAGCCGTATGATTATGGTGCAAGCCCATGGCGCGGTTTGTCTTCATCACCGGCGGCGTGGTCTCCTCGCTCGGCAAAGGTCTCGCATCAGCATCGCTCGGCGCGTTGCTGCAGGCGCGCGGCTATAAGGTCCGTCTGCGCAAGCTGGACCCGTATCTCAATGTCGATCCGGGCACGATGAGCCCCTATCAGCACGGCGAGGTCTATGTGACCGACGACGGCGCTGAGACAGATCTTGATCTGGGCCATTACGAGCGTTTCACCGGCACGGCCTCCAGCCGCGGCGACAACATCACGACCGGCCGCATCTATCAGGAGATCCTGGAGAAGGAGCGCCGTGGCGAATATCTCGGCGCAACCGTTCAGGTGATCCCGCACGTGACCGACGCGATCAAACGCTTCGTCACCAGCAACACCGATGGCTATGATTTCATTCTGGTCGAAATCGGCGGCACGGTCGGCGACATCGAGGGTCTGCCGTTCTTTGAGGCGATCCGCCAGCTGGGCAACGATCTGGGGCCGGGCAATTCGGCCTTCATTCACCTCACGCTGCTGCCTTATCTTGAAGGCGCGGGCGAGTTGAAGACCAAGCCCACCCAGCATTCGGTCAAGGAGCTGCGCTCCATCGGCATTCAGCCCGACATGCTGCTGTGCCGCTCGGACCGCGAAATCCCTGAGCACGAGCGCAAGAAGATCGGTCTCTTCTGCAACGTGCCGCCCAGTCGCGTCATTCAGGCGCTGAATGTCGAAACGATCTATGGCGTGCCGCTGGCCTATCACCGCGAGGGGTTTGACCGCGAGCTACTGGCCGTCTTCGGCATCATGGATCCGCCGCCGCCCGATCTGTCGCGCTGGCAGTGGGTGGTTGATCGCCTCGCCAAGCCGGAAGGCGAAGTGAAAATCGCGATTGTCGGCAAATATGTCGGCCTGAAAGACGCCTATAAGTCACTGACCGAAGCGCTCGTGCATGGCGGTGTCGCCAACAACGTGAAGGTCAATGTCGAATGGATCGCCAGCGAAATTTTTGAAGAGGACGGCGCCATCCATGCACTTGAGGGTGCGCATGCCATCCTCGTGCCCGGCGGTTTTGGCGAGCGTGGCACCGAAGGCAAAATCCGCGCGGCGGAGTTCGCGCGCGTGCGGCGCGTTCCCTATTTCGGCATCTGCTTTGGCATGCAGATGGCGGTGATCGAGGCAGCGCGGAACCTCGCGGGCTTGCAAGGCGCAAGCTCATCGGAGTTCGGCCCCGCCAAACATCCCGTTGTCGGCCTGATGACGGAATGGGTGCGCGGCAACACGGTTGAGAAGCGCGACGAGAGCGGCGACAAGGGCGGCACCATGCGCCTGGGCGCCTATGAGGCCGTGCTGGCCGAGGGCAGCCGTGTTGCCGGGATTTATGGCAGCCGCACGATCAGCGAACGCCACCGCCACCGCTTTGAGGTTAATCTCGCCTACCGCAAGCAGCTGGAGGCGCATGGCCTGCGCTTTTCGGGCCTGTCGCCTGATGGCGTGCTGCCCGAAATCGTGGAAATTCCCGATCATCCGTGGTTTGTCGGCGTGCAATTCCATCCGGAGTTGAAATCGCGCCCGTTTGAGCCACATCCTCTGTTTGCAAGTTTTGTTGCCGCCGCCGTAACGCAGTCGCGTCTGGTGTGACGGTTCCCTGAAAGCCCAAGGTCAATGCAGCCCAACGCTCATGTTCGTGTCGGCAATGTGGTCATCGGCAACGACAGGCCGTTCACGCTGATTGCAGGCCCCTGCGCGCTGGAAAGCCGCGAACATGCATTCGCCATGGCGTCAGCGCTCAAGGAGATGACGGGCAAGCTCGGCATTGGCTTCATCTACAAGACGTCATTCGACAAGGCAAACCGCACCAGCGCAACCGGCGCGCGCGGTATGGGTCTTGAGAATGCGTTGCCGATCTTTGCTGATCTGAAGCGCGAACTCGGCGTGCCGGTGCTCACCGATGTGCACACCGAGGAACAGTGTGCCATCGCAGGCAAGGTCGTGGACGTGCTGCAAATCCCGGCCTTCCTGTGCCGTCAAACGGATTTGCTGATCGCGGCGGCAAAGACGGGCCGCGTCATCAACGTCAAGAAGGGCCAGTTCCTCTCGCCACCCGAAATGCGCAATGTGGTGGAGAAGGTCACGGGCGCCGGAAATCCCAATGTGATGGTAACCGAGCGCGGCGTTTCGTTTGGCTACAATACACTCGTGACAGACATGCGCGCGCTGCCGGTGTTGAAGGCTACCGGCGCGCCGGTTGTGTTTGATGCCACGCACTCGGTGCAGCAGCCAGGCGGGCAGGGCACATCCTCGGGCGGCCAGCGCGAATATGTGCCGCTGCTGGCGCGCGCCGCCGTATCCCTTGGCGTGGCCGCGGTCTTCATGGAGACACACGAGAATCCGTCCAAGGCGCCGTCGGATGGACCCAACATGGTCCATCTCGACCGGCTGCAGGCTGTCCTGGAAGACCTGATGGCCTTCGACAGCCTCGCCAAATCGCGCGAGTTGCCGAAGGCCTGAAGGTCAGAGCGTAAAGGCGAGCGATGATCCCGCCATCGCTGCAATGATGCCCGCGAGCGAGCCCAGCGTCATGATGATCGTGGCAATCGCCTGAACGCCAAAACCGGCGCCGCGCTGCTCCGCGGCCTTCGTGTAGCCGATCGAGTACATCTCGCGACCGATGATCCACACGATGCCCAGAAGGCCAGCGATCAGCGGATTGATGTACATGGCAAAGAGCCACATCGAGCCCAGAAACATCGGCAGGGCCTCAAGCGTATTCATCTGAACCCGGAGAATGCGCTCGAAGTCGGGGTTGCCGGTCGTGGCAGGCGCCTTGATGTTGTATTTGCCGCGCGCCTGGCCGACCGCAATCCCCATGCGGAAATACTGGATCAGCGCAAGAATGGTAATGAGTGGAACAAGATGCACTTCCATGCTGGTTTCTCCCCCGAGATTTGCTGCAAGATGCGCAGAGTTGCCTGAGGCAGGGATTGCCTGAGGATTGGGGGAAGTCTAGCCGAGTCGCCGCCGCAATCGCGCGCGAATTGGCCAAATTGTTTGTCCGGGGGGATTGAACATGAGCGACACGCGGATCACCTGGTCGGGCCGGATGGCCTTCATGCTGGCAACGGTGGGCTCTGCCGTTGGCCTCGGCAGTATCTGGAAGTTCCCCTACATGGTGGGCGAGAACGGCGGCTCAGCCTTTCTCCTCGTCTATCTTGCGGGCCTTGTGGTGCTGATCCTGCCGCTGATGCTCGCCGAGTTCGTGGTGGGACGCCGAGGCGGCGGCAGTGCGGTCGGCTCGATCCGCGCGGTCGCCAGGGAGTCGGGCGCCAGCCCCGCCTGGAGCGTGGTGGGCGGGTGGGGCGTGCTCACTGGCTTTCTGATCCTGTCTTTCTATGCGGTCATTGGCGGCTGGACGCTGGCCTATATTCCGATCTCGGCCAGTGACGCGTTCGCTGGCGCCTCGCCGGATGCCATTGGCGGCATCTTCGGCGCGCTGCTCTCTGATCCTGATCGCCTGATCCTCTGGCAGGGCGTCTTCATGGCGCTTGCCATCGGCACAGTCGCGATGGGTGTGATCTCCGGCATTGAGCGCATGGTGACGCTGCTGATGCCGTTGATGTTCGTGCTGCTCGCCGGGCTTGTCGTCTATGCGGTATCGACGGGCGATGCGGCGGCGACCTTTGATTTCTTCTTTGCACCCGACTTTTCCAAGGTCACTTGGGAAGTCGCGCTTGATGCGATTGGCCTTGGCTTCTTTTCCATCGGCGTCGGCATCGGCGTGATGATCACCTATGCCGCCTATGCAGACCGCGCGATCTCGCTGACGCAAGCCGCGATCTGGACCATTCTGGCCGACACGTTTGCGTCGTTCCTTGCCGCTTTTGCGATCTTCCCGATTGTCTTTGGCTTCGGCCTTGATCCAGCGGGTGGCGCTGGCCTCATGTTCACAACACTTCCCGCCGCCTTCGGCCAGATGGGCGCGGGCGCCATTGTTGGCACGGCATTTTTTGTCTTGCTCGCGGTCTCGGCGCTGGCATCCGCCATCTCGCTTCTGGAACTGCCCGTGTCTTGGGCGGTGGAGCGTTTCCGGGTGGCGCGCGCGCTGGCAGCCCTCGTCATCGGCGGTGCCTGCTTTGCGGTGGGGCTTGGAACCGTCTGGTCATTCAACAGATGGGCAGACTGGCATCCGCTCTCCATCATCCCCGCGTTCGAGGGCAAGACCTTCTTCGATGCGCTCGACTTCCTCACCTCCAACATCATGCTGCCTGCTGGCGGCATCGCCATCGCGCTGTTCGCGGGCTTCTTTGTTGCCCGCAAAGTCATGGGCGACGAGTTGGGGATCAAAAGCACTGCCACGCTGGGCCTGCTGCGCTTCCTGCTGGCAGTGGTGGCCCCGCTGGCCATTCTTGCCATCGTCGCAGTGACGCTTGCCCAAGGCGGTGGCGGCGAATAGAAGGGCGCCAGCAAAACCAGAGCCTTTCCGCACGAGAAACCCATGACCGCCATCGTCAACATCACCGCCCGCGAAATCCTCGACAGCCGGGGCAATCCGACGGTCGAAGTGGATGTGTTGCTGGAGGATGGCAGCCTGGGCCGCGCGGCAGTGCCCTCGGGCGCATCAACCGGCGCGCATGAGGCAGTTGAGTTGCGCGATGGCGGAACCCGCTATGGCGGCAAGGGCGTCAAGAAGGCAGTCGAAGCCGTCAATGGCGAGATCTTTGATCTGTTGGCCGGCCTTGACGCTGAAGAGCAGCTGAAAATCGACCGCGCCATGATCGAACTCGACGGCACATCGAACAAAGCGCGTCTGGGCGCCAATGCCATTCTCGGTGTCTCGCTGGCAACCGCCAAGGCGGCCGCGCAGGCGCGCGGGCTGCCGCTCTTCCGCTATCTCGGTGGACCCACGGCGCATGTGCTGCCCGTGCCGATGATGAACATCATCAATGGCGGTGCTCACGCCGACAATCCCATCGACTTCCAGGAATTCATGGTGATGCCGGTCGGCGCCCCCAGCTTTGCGGAAGGGTTGCGCTGGGGCGCGGAAGTTTTCCACGCCCTGAAGAAGGGCCTGAAGGCCAAGGGCCACAACACCAATGTGGGCGACGAGGGCGGCTTTGCGCCCGACCTGAAGTCACCGGCCGAGGCGCTGGATGTCATTATGGCCGCGATTACCAGCGTGGGCCTGAAGCCCGGGACGGATGTGGCGCTCGCCCTTGATGTTGCTTCAACCGAATTCTTCAAGGATGGCGCCTATCACCTTGAAGGTGAAGGTCGTGTGCTCAAGGCCGATGCGCTGATCGCCTACTATCAGGATCTCTGCAACCGCTATCCCATCATCTCGATTGAAGACGGCATGGCCGAAGATGACTGGGACGGCTGGAAGGCGCTGACGGCAGCCCTGGGCGCCAAGGTCCAGCTGGTCGGTGACGACCTCTTTGTCACCAACACCAAACGCGTGGCCGAGGGCATCAAGCGCAAGACCGCGAACGCCATTCTGGTGAAGGTGAACCAGATCGGCTCGTGGAGCGAAACCCAGGCGACCGTCACCATGGGCCAGCGCGCCATGATGGGCATTGTCATGTCCCACCGCTCGGGCGAGACCGAGGACGCCACCATCGCCGATCTCGCGGTTGCCACCAATTGCGGGCAGATCAAAACCGGATCACTGGCGCGCTCGGATCGTCTTTCGAAATACAACCAGCTTCTGCGCATCGAAGAAATTCTGGGCAGCGAAGCGGTTTATGCGGGCCGGTCCATACTTCGCTCTTGACGCACCGAATCACGATGTGATTCCGTGACGTTCATGCGACGCAAATCACTCAGCCTGAAACGTGTGTTGCGCGGGGCGCTGTTGCCCACCGCGTGCCTTGGGCTGGTTGCGTGGTTCGGCTCCTATGGTCTGAACGGCAGCAATGGCGTTTTTGCTCTCGTGCGCACCAATGAGGCGATTGCCCAGCGCACGGATGAGCTTGCCCGTGTGCGGGACGAGCGCGCCGAGATTGAGCACCGCGTCAGCCTTTTGAAGCCCGAAAGCATTGATCCTGATCTTCTGGATGAGCTGGCGCGCTCGACGCTGGGCTATGCCGCCGAGGGCGAGCTCATCATCATGCGCGACAAGGTCAGCGGCGACGCCTACCGCCCCTGACAGGCTGTCAAGTCCGCCCGTCAGTTCACTTGAAGTTTGCATTTCCGGCAGTGGCAATTGCCGTCACGTTGCGCTAAATGACCGCCCAATTCCGGCTGGGCTATTCCTGCGTCCGGCCCTCACATTTTGCTGCATTGCACAAATGGCCACACAGACAAATCAGGCGGCCCAAAAGGCCGCAAAGGGTGGCGCCGCGCAGGCGTCAGCGACCTTGAGCAAGGACGCGCTCGTCAAAGCCTATAAGGACATGTTGCTGATCCGCCGCTTTGAAGAGCGCGCCGGCCAGATGTACGGCATGGGCCTCATTGGCGGCTTCTGCCATCTCTATATCGGGCAGGAGGCGGTTGTCGTCGGCATGCAGGCCGCCATCGGCGAGGGCGATCAGGTCATCACCGCCTATCGCGATCATGGCCACATGCTCGCCTGCGGCATGGACCCCGCCGGTGTGATGGCAGAGCTGACCGGGCGCGCAGGCGGTCTGTCGCGCGGCAAGGGCGGCTCGATGCACATGTTCAGCCGCGAGAAAAACTTCTTCGGCGGCCACGGCATCGTGGGTGCGCAGGTGCCGCTGGGCACCGGCCTTGCCTTCGCCAACCACTATCGCGGCAATGACCGCGTGAGCCTGACCTATTTCGGCGATGGCGCGGCCAATCAGGGTCAGGTCTATGAGAGCTTCAACATGGCGGCTCTCTGGAAACTGCCGGTCATCTACATCATCGAGAACAATCAATACGCCATGGGCACGGCTGTTTCGCGCGCAAGCTCGGAAACGCATTTCCACCGCCGCGGCGTGTCGTTCAACATTCCCGGTGAGGAAGTGGACGGCATGGATGTCGAAGCCGTCTATGCCGCAGGCGCCAAGGCGGTGAAGTGGTGCCGTGAGGGCAATGGCCCGATCATCCTTGAGATGAAGACCTATCGCTATCGTGGTCACTCAATGTCTGACCCTGCAAAGTACCGCTCGAAGGAAGAGGTGCAGGAGGTGAAGGACAAGCATGATCCCATCGATCATCTGCGCGCGCGCCTGATGGAAGCAGGCATGATCGACGAGGCGGGCCTGAAAGCTATCGACCGCGAAGTCAAAGATATTGTCGCGCACGCCGCCGAGTTTGCGCAGATGAGCCCCGAACCCGATCCGTCCGAGTTGTGGACGGATATTCTGCGGTAAGGGGCGCGCCATGACGATCCAGATTCTCATGCCTGCACTTTCGCCCACGATGGAAGAGGGCAAGCTGGCCAAATGGCTGGTGAAAGAGGGCGACACGGTGAAATCCGGCGACATCCTCGCCGAGATTGAAACCGACAAGGCTACAATGGAGTTTGAAGCGGTGGACGAGGGCGTGGTCAGCCGCATCCTCATTCCCGCAGGCACCGAAGGCGTGAAGGTGAATACACCGATTGCGCTGATCGCGGGCGAGGGCGGCATGGCTATGGTTGCCCCAACGCCGGTTGCGCCAGCCCCAGTCACTGCCCCCGCCGTTCACACCAGACCCGTCGCCACAGCTGCGCCCGCGCCCGCCGCCAGCGAAGACGTGCCGCAAGGCACCGAAATGGTCACGATGACGGTGCGCGAGGCGCTGCGCGACGCCATGGCGGAGGAGATGCGCCGCGACGGCGATGTGTTCCTGATGGGCGAGGAAGTCGGCCAGTATCAGGGCGCCTATAAAATCAGTCAGGGCCTTCTCGATGAGTTTGGCCCCAAGCGCGTGATCGACACGCCGATTACCGAACAAGGCTTTGCGGGCCTTGGTGTGGGTGCGGCCTTTGCGGGCCTGAGGCCGATTGTCGAATTTATGACCATGAACTTCGCCATGCAGGCGATTGACCAGATCATCAATTCGGCGGGCAAGACGCTTTACATGTCAGGCGGCCAGATGGGTTGCCCTATCGTGTTCCGTGGCCCCAACGGCGCCGCCGCCCGCGTCGGCGCGCAACACAGCCAGAACTATGCCGCCTGGTATGCGCATGTGCCGGGGCTGAAAGTCGTCGCCCCCTATTTCGCCGCCGATGCCAAGGGCCTGTTGAAGGCGGCGATCCGCGATCCCAATCCGGTGATCTTCCTTGAGAACGAAATCTGCTATGGCAAATCGTTCCCGGTTCCCAAGCTGGATGACTACATCGTTCCCATCGGCAAGGCGCGCGTGGTGAAGCCGGGCCGGGATGTGACGCTGGTCAGCTTTTCCATCACCATGGGCCTCATCCTTCAGGCTGCTGACGAACTGGCGAAAAGCGGCATCGACGCGGAAGTGATCGATCTGCGTTCGCTGCGCCCATTGGACGCCGAGACGATCATCAATTCGGTCAAGCGCACCAACCGCATTGTCGTGGTGGAAGAGGGCTGGCCCGCCTGCGGCATCGGCGCGGAGATTGCGGCCCTTGTCAACGAGCACGCCTTTGACGATCTCGACGCGCCTGTCCTGCGCGTGACCGGCAAGGACGTGCCGATGCCCTATGCCGCCAATCTTGAAAAACTCGCATTGCCAACGCTGGCCGATGTCATGGCCGCCGTCAAAGCCGTTACCTATCGTTGAGGCCGCACGATGCCTGTTGATATTCTCATGCCCGCGCTCTCGCCCACGATGGAAGAGGGCAATCTGGCGAAATGGCTGGTGAAAGAGGGCGACCGCATCAAGGCGGGCGACGTCATTGCCGAAATTGAAACCGACAAGGCGACGATGGAAGTCGAAGCTGTCGATGAAGGCGTGCTTTCCAAAATTCTGGTCGCGGCCGGCACACAGGGCGTGAAGGTGAACACCATCATCGCCCAGGTCACGGGCGAGGATGAGCCTGCGCGCGCCAAGCCCGCCCCCGTGCCCACCGCCGCTCCTGCCGCGACACCTGCACCCAAGGCAGCGCCTGCTGCTGCCTCCGTGTCCGCTCCGGTGGCAGCGCCAGTGCACACCGGCAACCGCGTTGCCGCCTCGCCGCTCGCGCGCCGCATGGCCGAGCAGGCGAAAGTGGACTTGAGCGCCATCACCGGCACAGGCCCCGGTGGCCGCATCGTGAAGGCCGATATTGAGCGCGCCATGGCGGGCGGCACACCCAGACCCGTGGCAGCAAAGACCACCGCACCTGCCGCCGCACCGGCGGCCGCGCCTGCTGCCGCTCCTGTCTCGGGCGGTCTGCCCGACTCGCGCATCTTCTTCGCCGAAAGCGACTACGAGGCGATCCCGCACGACAACATGCGCAAGGCGATCGCCAAACGCCTGACGATTGCCAAGCGCGACATCCCGCATTTCTATCTGACGGTTGATTGTGCCATCGACGCGCTGCTCGACATGCGCAAGGAACTGAACGCCAAATCGCCCAAGGACGGCGCAGGCGCGTTCAAGCTTTCGGTCAATGATTTCATCGTGCGCGCCTCTGCCCTGGCCTTGATGAAGGTGCCGGGCGTGAACGCCAGCTGGACGGATACGCACATCCTTCGCCACAAGCACGCGCATGTGGGTGTGGCAGTGGCCCTCGATTTTGGTCTCATCACGCCGATTGTCGCGCGCGCCGATACCAAGGGCCTTGCCGAGATCTCGAACGAGGTCAAACAGCTTGCCGAACGCGCCAAGGCAAAAAAGCTGAAGCCGCAGGAATATGAGGGCGGCACCTTTGCCATTTCCAATCTGGGCATGATGGGCATCCGCGACTTTACGGCGGTCATCAATCCGCCGCACAGCGCGATCCTGGCGATTGGCGCGGGCGAGGAGCGGGCGGTCATCAAAAACGGCGCGGTTGCCAAAGCCACGATGATGACGGTGCGGCTCTCCTGCGATCATCGCGTGATTGATGGCGCGCTGGGGGCAGAGTGGCTTCGCGTGTTCAAGGGCTTCATCGAAGATCCCGTCACGATGATGCTGTAACGGATGGCCGCAATGACCACCGAAAATTTTGATGTTGTCGTGATCGGCGCCGGGCCGGGCGGCTATGTGGCGGCGATCCGCGCCGCGCAACTCGGCCTCAAAACCGCTGTCGTGGAGCGCGAGCATCTGGGCGGCATCTGCCTCAACTGGGGCTGCATCCCCACAAAGGCGCTGCTGCGCTCGTCGGAGCTTTATCACCTGATGCACCGCGCGAAAGAATTCGGCCTTGCCGCCGACAATATCCGCTTTGACCCGGCAAAAATTGTGGAGCGCAGCCGCAAGGTGGCCGCACAACTTTCCAGCGGCGTCAAATTCCTGATGAAGAAGCACAAGATTACGGTGATCGACGGCGAGGGCAGCCTGGGCGCCAAAGGCACTGTGAACGTAAAAGCGAAAGATGGCGCCAAGACCATCGGCGCGAAGAACATCATTCTGGCAACTGGCGCGCGCGCCCGCGTGCTGCCGGGGCTGGAGCCCGACGGCAAACTTGTGTGGACGTATAAGGAGGCGATGACGCCGCCCGCCTTCCCCAAATCGCTGATCGTGATCGGCTCGGGCGCTATCGGTATCGAGTTCGCCAGTTTCTATCGCACGCTGGGCGCCGAAGTGACCGTGGTCGAGATGATGGATCGCGTGCTGCCGGTGGAGGACGAGGAGATTTCCGCCTTCGCCCGCAAGGCGTTTGAAAAGCAGGGTATGAAGATCATGACCGGCGCGTCGGTTGAAAAGCTCGACCGCGCCGCCAGCAGCGTGACCGCCCACATCAAAACAAAAGACGGCAAGGTTTCGCAGGTCACGGCAGAGCGCGTGATCTCTGCCGTCGGCATTGTCGGCAATGTGGAGGGGGTGGGCCTCGAAGCAGCCGGGATTAAAACTGATCGCACCCATGTCGTGGTGAACGAATGGTGCGAAACGGGTGTCGCCGGCGTTTATGCGATTGGCGATCTCGTCGGCCCGCCCTGGCTGGCGCACAAGGCCAGCCACGAGGGCGTGATGGTCGCCGAACG
>DEIC01000112.1 GCA_002352285.1 Alphaproteobacteria bacterium UBA2784
CGGGCGGAGGCGGAAAAAGTCCAGGCAAATCATGGCCCCCAAGAGATGTGTGCATACGATAGCTGTTCATGGGGGAGGCAGAAGAGTTGAAGCAGAAGCTTATCCCCTATCTCCCGAGAAACGCCCGCACCGCGGCCGCACTTTCCTCCGGCACTTCCTCCATCGGAATGTGGCCGACGCCGTCAAACACGATCATCTCGCTGCGCGCGATGCCCGCTTTATAGGTCTCGCCCATCGAAAGCGGCGTCCAGGTATCCTCGCGCCCCCACAGGATCAGCGTCGGCGCGCGGATCTCATCCAGATGCTCGCCGACATAATAATCGCGCGGCGTATTGAGGCGGATGAGCGTTGCCTCGCGGCTGCCCGGCATGCGCGCCAGCTCGAAATAGCGGTCGATCATCGCGTCATTGATGACTTCATCCTTGCCGAATGCGCCGCGCAGATTTTCCTCAAACACAAAGCGCGGCGTCACGTGCAGCATCAGATCGCGCACGATGGGCGTCTGGGCCAGACGGAAGACAAGGGGAAGCTGTGAGTCGCCCGGCCACTTCACCCCGCCCGCATCCACCAGAATAAGCCGCGTCACGCGCTCCGGCAGCATGATGGCAAAGCGCGCCGCAACGCCGCCGCCCATCGAATTGCCACCGATCGCAAAACGCGTCAGCCCGATGGCCGAGGCAAACTGGTCCACAAAGCGCGCCATCGCCAGCTGGGAATAATCATCGCCCGGCACGCGCCCCGTCAGGCCATGGCCGGGCAGATCAACGCTGATGATGCGGAACTGATCGCCAAGGATCTTCGCCCACGGCTCCCACGTGTGCAGTGATGCATTGGAGCCATGCAGCAGAAGAAGGGGCGTGCCGTCCGCGCGCCCCTGATCGCGGTAATGCGCCACCGCGCCTGAAGGCAGCGTCACGAAGGCCGAGGGCGACTGGCCATATCTGGCAATCAGCTCCTCGCGCGGCACGTCGGGTTCGGAGAGGTAAAAGAAACCGCCAACCCCCAAAAGCAGGATCACGCCAAGCACGGCGCCGAAGATCTTGAGGATACGCATGAACATCACGGTCTCCGTTTGATGTGCGGATTGGTCAGCGGATTCTTGGGCGGCTCGGGTTCGCCGAATTCATCGCCGCCCGGCCCGGGATCATCGGGTGCACGCGGCAATCCCGGCTCCTCTGGCGGTGGCAGAACGGAAAGCGGCGCACGCACGGGCGGCGGCGGCGGACGCGAAATCACCTCGCGCGCTCCTGTTTCACGCATGTCCTTTTCGCGCACAGCCGGCTCGCGCTTCTGCACCGGTTGCGGCGCGTCAAGCGCGGGCGCATCACCATCCATGCGATAGAGAAGCCGGCTCACCGGCGTGCGCGGCTGCATTTCACCACGCACCGGCCCCCTTGCGGGTGCAGTCTCGGCACGCGCATCATCACCCGGCGCCGGAAGACGCTCCAGACGTTCGGCCTTGGGTGCGCGCCAGGAAAGCGTATCAAAGCTGCCGCAGGCCGGGCAGTTTGCATCCCATTCCGCAAAACCTTCACCACAGCGCGCGCACGCCCAGAATCCGTCGGGCGGCGCATTGAGCGCACGCTCGCGCCAGCCCAGCGCTGCAACCACATCGCCTTCCGCTTCACAGATATCGGCCATCATCGCCGATACGCGCACCGTGGCGACAGGATCAAGCAGCGGCAAAAGCGCGTCACGCGCACCGGCCGCATCACGCCGTTTCAGACGGGTGGCGGCTTTGAGCACGCGCGCTTCGGCATGATCGGGGTTCAGCAGCATCAAGGATTCAAACCGGATGAGGCGCGCCTGCGGATTTTCCTGCGGTTTGACGCCGGCATAGACCTCCGCAAGTTCGGGATGCGGATGCTGCGCCCACGCCGCTTCAATCACGCCTGCAGCCTTCCAGGTGCGCGTGCGTTCAAGATAAAGCCGCGCGGCCATGACAGCAGCGGGCACAAGACCCGGAGCAAGGCCCGTCGCCTCATAGGCATGACGCAGCGCATCATCCTTGTTGCCAGAACCAAGCGCATCTTTTGCCATCGCGGCGAGCACAACGGCGCGCCGCCGCCGCACCACATCAGCATCAAGCACGCCTGCTTTCACCTGTGCGTCGAGCGCTTCCAGCGCCTTCTTCCAGTCGCGTCGCTGCGCCGCCAGATCAAAAAGCGCATGCACGACCCACGGCGTTTTCGGCTTCAGCTGATAGGCGCGCTCGGCAAAGGACAGTGCGTCCTCGCGCGCGCCATTGCGCAGCGCCTGCGTGAAAAGCCCGCGAAGCCCCAGAAATGCGGTGTCGGGCGACGTCAGCAATTCATTATAGGCCTGTGCAACGGCCTTTTCGTTGCCTTCAAGCTGGGCTGTCTGCGCCGCCAGCAAAAGGCCAAGCGGTGGCCCCTCCAGCAACGCATCCGCCTTGCGCTGGAAAAGCCGCGCCTGCGGCAGATCGCCCGCTGCCGCCGCAATCATGCCGCGCGTGAGCGCAAGATAACCCTGCCGCTCGCGCCGCGCCCGCGTCATGCGCGAGAACGCGCCGGGAATGTTGGAGAAGAACGACAGAATGCGCAGACCGAAAAACGCAAACGCCGCAAGCAGCACGACAATAAGAACGGCAACGCCGATCGACAGCCGCATCTCCTGCCCGGGCAGGCTGACGCGCACCCATCCCGTCTGACCGGCAAAGAGCACCGCCAGCACGGCAGCGCCAAGCCCAAGACCGAAAAACCACAGAACGCGGATCATGGCCTGCTTTCCGGCAGGGCGGGCCGGGAGAGATCTTTGGCCGGCCCCGTGCCCTCTTCCGCCAGCGACTGGATCAGCGCATTGGTCAGCGCCGCAAGCCTCGCGTCAAGCGCGGCGCGCGCGCGCGCGCGTGACAGCCACGGCTCCGCAGCCTTGCGCACATTTTCCGGCAGCGCATCAATTTCCGCGACAGCCTCGGCAAGTCGGCCTTCACCAAGGCGCATCTCGGCGCGCGCCGCGCGCGCTTCCGCATGCTCACCGGAAATGTCGCCAACCGCGCGTGACGCAACAAGCGCAACCATGTTGTTCCACAGACGGTCAAGCCAGTCCTGCGCCGCTGCATCGCGTTCGGCTGCAATCAGCGCATAGGCAACATCGTCAAACTCCCCGGCCAGTGTTTCCACCGTTGCGGCCCCGGTTTCGGCGATGGCCGACAGCGCGCTGATTTCATCGCGCGCGCCGTTGATGTCGGCCAGAAGTTCCAGTTCGCGCGTAAACGGGTTCTCGCCCTCGGTCGCGCGCACAAGCTGGAGAAGCGCCAATGCACGCGCTGCACGGCGCGAGGCTGCGGCAGAATTGTTGCGCTCCAGTTCGCCCACGCGCGTCTCAAGCGCCGATTGCGCCGCAAGCGTCGCATAACCCGAGAGCCGCTCTGAAAGGGCTGTGCCCGTTGCAAGCTCAAGTGCGGAAAGCCGCGTGCGCGCATCCTCCAGCGCCTGACGCAGCGCGGTCATTTCGGCAGGCGCCAAACCCGGCGCGCCAGCCGCACCGCCACGCTCCAGCGCATCAACGCGGCCAGAAAGTTCAGAAAGCATCCTGACGGCGGCATCAACCTTGGCCTCAAGCGTTGCACCTGTGCCATCGGGAACACCGATATCGGGCGGTGTTACCGGCGTATCTGCATCAGGAGGCGTGATCGTGCCGCTCTGGCCTTCCTCCAGCGCCGCCATGGCGGCCTCAAGCGCCTGCACGCGCAAGGTGAGCCCATCGACCACCGAAGCAAGATCGGCATAGGCCGATTGCGCGGCGGCATCGGGATTGCCCGCCGCGATCTGGCCGATGCGCACTTCCATGTCAGCCAGCCGGTCATCGACATCGCTCGCTTCTCCGCTGCCGCCCGCCAGCTGGAAAAGGATGGCTAGGAGCGCGCCCATAAGAGAGGCCGCCACCATCAGCGCGCCCATGCCCCACCAGTTCTCGCGCCAGTCAGAGGCGTGAAAGCCCGCATGCGTGCTGCGCGGCGGATCAGATGGCGGCGGATCGCTTCGTGTCTCGGCGCCCTTTGGCACTGCCGTAAAGCCGCTTCCCGCCGCAGCTGTGTTGGCGTCTTTCGGGGGCGGGGGTGGCGTATCGGCGGCCGATACTTCCACCGCTTCGCCTTCAATGATGATCGGGTTTTCGGGCAAGGCTTTGGCGCCGCAAATGGGGGGCAAATCAACACGACGAAGAGGGCCCAAGACTATGCGCTGGGCGCGTTGTCCTCAAGCGTTGAGACCGGCCTCAATTGCATCCAGCAAGGGGCTGCCCGCTGGCCGGGCCGCCGTGAAAATCCGCCTGAACCCTTGCAGGAGTGGAACGGGTGGCGACAAAAGGACTTGAGCGATGGCAGGGCTCAACACCGCCGCATCAAGAAGCCCGAGCGCACGCCCTTCAGCCAGCTTGAGAAAAATTTCTGCCGTGCGTGGCGAGAAAAAGGTGACGATGCCGCCTCCCGCGCGCATGGCGGCGTCAAGCGCGGGAGGCAGATGGCTTGAAGGTTCTCCCGCATAGATGACTTCGCGCCGCAGACGGTGCCCGCTCGGGCGAAGCAGTGCACCCAGATCACCCGCAAGATCGCGCGCGCAAGGGTGAAGAATGTCACCATCATCCGGTGGCAGTGTCGTGGCAATAAGGCGCGCCAGATGGGAAACGTCACCCTCAGCTCCACGCACATCGCCAAAACCTGCATCGCGCGCCGCCGCAGCACTTGCCGGGCCAACCGCAAAGACAGGCAGATCGCGCCGCGCCGAAAGCAGCGCAAAGGCCCTGACGCCATTGGCGCTGGTAAAGGCAATGGCGCTGACGCCATCAAGCATCACATCGCGCGGCGGCAGGAAACGGATTTCAAGAAGCGGTGCAGCAATTGCCTCAAAGCCGCGCGCGCGGCAAAGCGCGATGAACGCGGCGGCATCGTCAACCGGGCGCGTGACGAAGATGCGGGTCATCACCGCACGGCCAGAAATGCGGGCGGCGCCTGCATCAGAAGGTCTTGCGCCAGCGCCTCACCCATTGCACGCGTCTGTGACTCATCCGGCGTGGGGCCGATAAACCGCTCACCGCGCACCATGGCGCTGCCATCGGGGGCAAAAAGCGCCGCCCTCAGCATCAACCCACCATCTGTAAGCATCGCGTGTGCTGCAAGCGGTGTCTTGCAGCTGCCGCCAATGCCGGCAAGAAACCCGCGCTCCGCCGCAATCGTCAGTGACGAGGGCGCATGATTGAGTTGAGCCGCAAGGTCGCGCGTGCGCTGGTCATCCTTGCGGCATTGAAGGCCAATTGCGCCCTGACACGCCGCCGGAATGAATTCCTTCACCGCAAGCGGCACGGCATTCACCGACAGTCCCAGACGGTTCAGCCCGGCCATCGCCAGAAGCGTTGCCTGCACCTCACCCGCGCGCAGTTTGGCAAGCCGCGTATCCACATTGCCGCGAAAGAGCACGATCTCAAGATCGGGCCGCACGCTCAGCATCTGCGCCTTGCGCCGAGGCGACGACGTGCCCAGCCGCCCGTTCACCGGCAGAGCCGCAAGCGAGGGCACGCCGATCAGGGCATCGCGCGCATCTTCACGCGGCAGAACGCCGGCAAGACACAGTCCGGGCGGCATGACGGCAGGCAGGTCCTTGAGCGAGTGGACGGCGAGGTCCACACGCCTGTCGATCAGCGCCTCTTCGATTTCCTTGGCAAAAAGACCCTTGCCGCCCGCATCCGATAGCGCCCGGTCGGTGATCGCATCACCGCTTGTTTTGATGATGACAGTCTCGATGGCGCCGCCAAGTTCGCATGCCGCAAGACGCGCCGCCGTCTCGCGCGCCTGCGCCAGCGCCAGTTTTGACCCGCGGGTTCCGATCTTCAGCATCATCCTGTCCGGCAAAGCCTGATTGGCCGCCTTCCTGACTGATGGCGTTTCGACATGCAACATCTGTTGCATTGGAACGCCAAACGGGGTGAGTAAAGACCCATGAGCGCCCCGAAAGCCTTAACCGTCCTTGGCATCGAGACCAGCTGCGATGAGACCGCCGCTGCCATCGTGCGCGGCCACCCGGATCTGGGTGAGCCCGCCGCGATCCTGTCGAATGTCATCGCCCAGCAGATCGAGGAGCATGCCCCCTTTGGCGGCGTCGTGCCGGAATTGGCGGCGCGTGCCCATATCAGCCACCTCGATGCCGTGATTGCCCGCGCGCTCGCCGATGCCGGGCTTGCCCTGAAGGATCTGGATGCGATTGCCGCAACCGCAGGGCCGGGGCTGATCGGCGGTGTTATTGTCGGCCTGATGACGGCCAAGGGCCTCGCCCTGGGTGCGGGCAAGCAACTGATCCCCGTCAACCACCTGGAGGGTCATGCGCTGACCGCACGCCTGATCGGCCCCTGCCCCTTTCCTTATCTCTTGTTGCTGGTCTCGGGCGGCCACTCGGCCTTTGTGGTGGT
The DNA here is from genome assembly GCA_002352285.1 of Alphaproteobacteria bacterium UBA2784. Classification (GTDB taxonomy): domain Bacteria; phylum Pseudomonadota; class Alphaproteobacteria; order Micropepsales; family Micropepsaceae; genus UBA2784. The sequence goes on from DEIC01000112.1 coordinate 6,424, forward strand.
GGAGGGCGTGGGCCGTTGCCGTATTCTGGGCGAGACGATTGATGACGCGGTCGGCGAGAGTTTTGACAAGACTGCAAAGCTGCTCGGGCTTGGTTTTCCCGGCGGACCTGCAGTTGAAGAGCTGGCCAGAAGCGGCAATCCGCGCGCCTATGCCTTTCCGCGCCCGCTGCTTGATCGCGACGGATTTGATCTCTCGCTTGCCGGACTGAAAACGGCCGTGCGCTATGCCGCAGGCGACGTCTTGCTTTTAACGGATGAGGCGCGCGCCAATATTTGCGCCAGCTTTCAGGAGGCGGTGGCCGCCATTCTTGAAACGCGCGCGTCAGCTGCGCTCGAACATTTTGCAGCGCAGGTCGCGCCGGAAAATGGCCTGCGTTTTGTTGTGGCGGGCGGCGTCGCATCGAACAGCCTGCTGCGTGCGCGATTGCAGGCGGTGTGCAACAGAAAGGGCGCAAATTTCATCGCGCCGCCTGCCAAACTCTGCACCGACAATGGCGCGATGATTGCCTGGGCCGGGCTGGAGCGTCTGGCGCGCGGCGCCATTCCGCCCGACGCACTTTCCTTTGCCCCGCGCGCCCGCTGGCCGCTGGATGAGGCTGCCTGAACCGCAGATGAATCGCGGCGACAGGCGCCGTCCCCGTTTCCGGTGATCATTGTGGTTGTGTGCGGATGGTATGGTAGGATTGCGTGCATCGCGGGCACGCAACCCGGATCATGCCGTCTATGACACGAGAGGAGCGCATGCGCAGAATTGCTATGGCGGCTTTTGGCCTGATGGCCCTTGCCGCGCCGGCTTCGGCCCAGTCACTCGATGGCGTCTGGCTTGCCCGCCAGAACCAGTCGAACGGCGTCGGCCAGTACCATCTGACAATTTCGCAGGGCCAATATGCGCTGAGCGCATCGCTCACGACGCCTGAGGGCTATTACTACGAGAATTACCAGTCAGGCGTGCTTGAGTTTTATCCGCCCGACACAATCCGGCTTGTCGTCTATGACTGGGCGCCGCGCGAATATCAGGGCCATTACATGGAAAAGCCCCCCAACGCCCATTTGCAGATCCTGTCGCTCAACGGCAGCACGCTGACCCTGATGAACAAGAACTGCCAGGGTCCGGCAAACCAGTGCACCTCGACCTATCAGCGCATCCAGTAGGTCAGCACATTCATTCCATAAAGATGGGTCCAGGTTGTTGCCAACCTGGACCCGGGGAGCCGGCCGCACGGACATCTGGGGGGAGGCGTGGGGCCGGGGAACCTGAAGTCTTGGCTTCAGATGATGTTGCTGCCGACGCCGAACACCACGAACACGACGGCGTAGGCTGCCAGGATGCCGCCGGCGATCGAAGCCTGAAGGCGGGTCGAGAAGCTCTGGGTCTTGCGGGCGAAATTGGCCATGACACGTTCCTTTTTCTTGGTCTTGCTTGGTGGAGATGAGGGGGGTGCGGATCAGACGATCTGGATGGCGCCGAACTGCTGGGCTGCGAACACAAGGCCGTAGGCGCTGAGCACAACCGTGACCGCAATGTTCGACAGGCGCTGGCCGAGGCGGGGCGCGACGCTGTGGGGGAGGGTCTTCAACATGGCTGTCTCTCTTTCTTTTCTGTCAGAGCGGCCTCGCGCCGTCTGATGAAAGAGATATAGATCAGCCCTGACGGAAGATCAATGAATGAAATTCGTTTTATTCACTTTTCATCCGAACATGTGATTTGCGAACAATTTCTTGCTAATAGACTGATATAAATGAATGATCTAAATTACAGCTGCTTCGTGCGGTTCATTGCGACGCTGACTCACTGCCGGCTTCGCCTTTCCTTCCCTAGCGGAAATCCCGTCCAGGATCAGGCCAAGCACCCCATCCAGCTCCCGTTTCAGCCGGTCCAGCGGCAGGACCGACCAAAGCTGCGGGTAACGGAACTTGAGCGTTGCGCACTGGATCATCTCGGCCGTGAACTCGTAATCGGCAATCGCGAACTCGCCGCTGGCGACACCCTCTTCGAGCATTTCGCGCATCACCTTGCGCTCGTCGGCAAGCTGCGTATTCACGTGATGCGGGCGCTCCTTCTTGATGAACTGCGCCACTTCAAAAATGCGCGGATCGGAATCGAGCATGTGATAGGTGATCTCAAGCTCGGTATGCAGATAGAGCGAGAGCTTTGAACGCGCTGAAAGCCCGGTCTTTTGCACGATTTCGCGCAGTTTGCCGAGCGTGTCTTCGGCCGCCTCGTCGGCGATCGCCTGTGCAATGTCGATCTTGCCCGGGAAATAGCGATAGAGATTGCCGGGCGACATATTCAGATCAGCCGCGATCTCGGCCATCGTGGTCTTGGCATAGCCGTAATGCACAAAGCGCTTTTTGGCCGCGAGCAGGATCTGCGAACGCATTGTTTCCTTGCACACCATGGCGCGGGCCTGCTCCGTTACATTTCTTCCCGATGCACCACCTCTTTCCTTTGGGACCGGACCGGTGACGGTTTCGATCCCAAGCGGGTGGGCTTGACGCAGGATTGTAACAATCAGGCCTGAATAATCAACGAAACATTCAATTGTCATGGCCGGAAAGTGGTGGCGCCGGGCACCTTGCCCCACACATTGAGGTTACCGACGCAGAGGGGGCCCCAAGGCCCACATTTTTCACCGGCAGTGACAGGCCATTGCTGGACCGGGCCGCAAGCCCCGGATAGAAGAGCGGGCCCTTGGCCTCCGGGCCCACGCATCTCATCGGTCGCGGGAAGACGCAGACGAGACGTCGGCAAGGAACAGGGGCATGCGTGATGGCCGGGCCTGAGCGGGCAGCCCGGGGCGCATATCAGACATCACCCCGCATCAGACTTTGAAAAGGACAGTTCATGCTTTTCGTCCTCAACTGCATCGACAAGGCCAACACGCTGGAACTGCGCAACAACACGCGCAATGCCCACATCGAATATCTGCGCTCGTCGGGCCAGATGGTGAAGCTGGCCGGCCCCTTCGTGACGCCGGATGGCCAGCGCATGATCGGCACCATGGTCGTGATCGACGCCATGAATGCCGAGCGCGCCAAGGCCTGGGCCGACAACGAGCCCTATAACAAGGCGGGTCTGTTCGAGTCGGTCGACATCCGCCCCTGGATCTGGCTGGTCAACAACCCGCAGCAGCGCCGTGCCGCTGCCCAGCGCGCCGCGGCCAACAAGGCCCAGGGCGGTGGCGGCCAGCGCCGCATGCCGAACAAGGCCGGCTGAGACGCCGCTCTTTTTTCGAGAATGAAGGACGCGTATGGAATCCCCATACGCGTCTTTTCTTTTGAACGAGGGAGATTGCCGGGATGGCCTTCTGGCTCCTGAAATCAGAACCGGAAACTTTCTCGTGGGCCGATCAACTGGCGCGCGGCAAGGCAGGCGAGCCATGGACGGGCGTGCGCAATCATCAGGCCAAACTCAATCTGATGCGCATGAAAAAGGGCGACCACGCCTTTTTCTATCACTCGGTTGAGGAAAAACAGGTCGTCGGCATTGTCGAGGTGATCCGCGAAGCCTTTCCCGATCCGACGGCAGAGCAAGGCGCGCCCTGGGTTGCCGTGCAGGTGGCAGCGCGCATCGCGCTGAAAAATCCCGTGACGCTTGAAGCCATAAAAAAGGAGCCTGCGCTGAAAGAGATGATGCTGGTGAAACACACCCGCCTCTCCGTGCAACCGGTCAGCGACGCCGAATGGGCGCATGTCTGCCGCATGGGCGGCGTGGAGAGGTGATGGGAGAAATCTGAGGACCTCCTTCCGCCTCCTCCGCCTTCGCGGGGGAGGCACGTTTGCGCTTGCAAACGGGTGGGGGTATCCGGCGGAAAACACAAGCCCCCACCCAGATCGCAAGCGCGATCTGACCTCCCCCGCAACAAGTTGCGGAGAAGGTGGAAGAGAGATGCGTGAATCCGATAGCCTCCGGTGGGGGACGCAGAATAAAGGGAAACACATTCGCCGTGACCACCCAGCCATCCTTCCTCTGCCACGCGACATCGCTGAGGGAAGGCCAAGCGCTGAGCGTGGTCGTCGAGGTTTCCGGCGCGCGCCACGACATTCTGATCGTCAACCGCAACGGCGCCATCTACGCTTATGTGAATGCGTGCCCGCATCAGCACACGCCGCTTGAGACCTTTCCGGGGAAATTCTTCGATGCCGAAGGAAATCTTCTCGTCTGCTCGACACATGGCGCGCGCTTTGACCCGGAAAGCGGCCTGTGCGTCTCCGGCCCGTGCGAAGGCAAGTCGCTCACGAAAATCAGTCTGACGGAAAGGGATGGCGGGCTTTACGCGCGCCTCTGATTATTCCGCGGCAAGGAAGCCTTTATAATCCTCGATCAGCGCCTTGGCGGCCGCTTCAACGATGCGCCTGCCGTGCTCGGGCGTTGCCTGCGACGGATCAGAGCCGATGCGGCCATCGGGAAAGCGGCGGCGATAATCATCCGCATCCAGAATGGGGCCGGTCGGCGCGATCTTCGGGCTCATCGCGACATTCTTCTGCGCATCCGGGTAGGCGTAATAGGTGACAGAGACTTCCGACGCGGTGGCGTGGCTGCCCTCGCCTACCGGAAAGATCGAAGCGCAGAGCGAGCCGATGCCCGGCAATTCCCACCAATTGCGCATTTGCAGGCGCAACGGCTTGGTGTTTGCGCCCGCGCGGCGATAGGACCAGTCGGCATAGATTTCCGAAAACGCTGCTGTGATCGTCGCCGTGTTGCCGCCATGGCCGTTGAACCAGTAGATGCGCTCAAAGCCGTGACGCGCAAGGCTCATCGACCAGTCATAGAGGGCGGCGATCATCGTCGAGGGGCGAAGCGAGATCGTGCCCGAAAACCCCAGATGATGCTGCGCCTGGCCGACATTGAAGGTGGGCCCGATCAGGATGCCGGACTGATCACCCGCATGCCTGGCAATGACTTCCGGGCAGATCGCATCCGTGCCCAAAAGCCCGTTGGGCCCGTGCTGCTCGGTCGAGCCGATCGGCACGATGATGCCCTTTGATCCCTTGAGATAGGTATCAATCTCCTGCCACGACGCCTGATGAAGTTGCATGGGGTGTCCTTGCGATAGGTGTGGCGATGTTCTGGCACCCGCGTTCGGTGATGTCTAGACTTTGGGCTTCGGCAATCCGGAGACTCATTCGATGTCCCATCCCAAGGCATCCACCCACGCCCAACCCCGCGGCCCGCTTGCCGGCGTCACCATCATCGATCTTACCCAGTTCGTGCTTGGCCCCTACGCCACGCAGACGCTGGGCGATCTGGGCGCCGATGTCATCAAGGTGGAAGAGCCGCTGGGCGACCGTCAGCGCCGCAACGGCAAATCACCGGCGGGCGATGACATGGGGCCGCTGTTCATGGCGCTGAACCGCAACAAGCGCTCGGTAGCGATTGATTTGAAGACACTGCCGGGCCAGCGCGCGCTGTCGCGCCTCATCAAAAAGGGCGACGTTTTCATCCACAACATGCGGCCCGAGGCGATCAGGCGCCTCGGATTTTCTTACGACGCCGTCAAAGCCATTCACCCCGACATCATCTATGTCGAGGCAGTGGGCTATGCCTCCAACGGCCCCTATGCCGGGCGTCAGGCCTTTGATGATCTCATTCAGGCGGCATCAGGCGTTACCGCGTTGCTGCCGCTCTATGACGGCAATCCTGAATTGCGCCCGCTGCCCTCGCTGGTCGCCGATAAAACCTGCGGCCTCTTTGCGGCAATTGCAACGCTTGCAGCTTTGCATCATCGCCAGCGCACGGGCGAAGGCCAGTTTGTGGAAGTGCCGATGCTGGAAACATTCACCGGCTTTGCCATGGCCGAACATTTGTGGGGCCAGACCTTCATTCCGGCCGCTGGAAAGTTCGGCCACCCCACCACGATCACGCCGCACCGCAAGCCCTATCGAACGAAGGATGGCCATCTTGCCGTGCTGCCCGCCAGTCAGGAGCAATCCAACCGCTTTCTCGAACTGGGCGGCATTGCGGACCCGTATGAAAGCGAACGCTTCAAGGCCGCCAAAGACGGCAAGGAGCGCGTCGCCATCTATTACGCCATGATGCAGGAGGCGGCTTTGACGCGCACAACCGAAGAATGGATGGCGGTGTGCGCCGAGCACCACATTCCGGTGATGCGTGCGAACGAACTCTCAACGCTCTTTGCCGATCCGCATCTGGCCGCCACCGGCTTTTTCGAAACGCGCACGCTGGCCGACGGCACACAATGGCGCGCGATGCAGCCGGGCATCCGCTTTGAACGAACGCCCGCCGCCATCACCCGCAATCCCCCGCGCGTGGGCGAACACAATGGCGAGTTGCTGGGAGAGGAGTAGACGCCAAGGCCACCCCCGCTTGCGCGCGCGTCGTTCCCCCGCATAATCGCGCCCGAACCTCCTTTCGCCGCCGGATTACGCCATGACCGATACGCTGTTTCCTGTGCCCGCCGCATGGGCCGCCCGCGCCCATGTGAATGCCGAAACCTATGAAGCGCGCTATCGCCAGTCGGTGGAGAACCCGGAAAAATTCTGGGGCGAGATCGGCAGGCGCATCGACTGGATCAAACCCTATACCAAAATCCACGACGTTTCATGGGACGCCAATAACCTGCATGTGCGCTGGTATGAGGATGGCGTCCTGAATGTCAGCGCGAATTGCATCGACCGCCATTTGCCCAAACGCGCGCAACAAACAGCCATCATCTGGGAGGGGGATGATCCCAAGGATCACCGCCACATCACCTATGCCGAACTGCACGCAGAGGTACAGCGTTTTGCCAATGTGCTGAAGGCACAAGGTGTCAGGAAGGGTGATCGCGTCACCATTTATCTGCCCATGATCCCGGAGGCGGCCTATGCCATGCTGGCCTGCGCGCGCATCGGCGCCATTCACTCCGTGGTCTTTGGCGGCTTTTCGCCCGACAGTCTGGCGGGGCGCATTCTTGACGCCAAGAGCACGATTGTGGTGACAGCCGATGAGGGTTTGCGCGGCGGCAAAACCGTGCCGCTGAAAGCCAACACAGATGCCGCATTGGCGCATTGCCCCGAAGTGGCCAGCGTGATTGTCGTCTGCCGCACTGGCGGGCAGATCAACATGAAGCCGGGCCGCGATCACTGGTATCACGAGGCGGCAGCAAACGTGCCTGCAGTCTGTGCGCCCGAGCCCGTCAATGCCGAAGACCCGCTCTTCATTCTTTACACGTCGGGTTCAACCGGAAAGCCCAAGGGCGTACTCCACACCAGCGGCGGCTATATCACTTACGCGTCGCTGACCCACCACGACGTCTTCGACTATCACGAGGGCGACATTTATTGGTGCACGGCTGATGTCGGCTGGGTGACGGGCCACTCCTATATCGTCTATGGGCCGCTGGCGAACGGCGCCACGACGCTGATGTTCGAGGGTATCCCCACTTACCCCAATGCCTCACGCTTTTGGGACGTGATCGACAAGCACAAGGTCAACATCTTCTATACGGCGCCCACGGCCATCCGCGCCCTGATGCGCGAGGGTGAAGCGCCGGTCAAACGCACATCGCGCGCGAGCCTGCGGCTCCTGGGCAGCGTGGGCGAGCCGATCAACCCCGAAGCATGGCTGTGGTATCACCGCGTGGTGGGCGACGGGCGCTGCCCGATTGTTGATACGTGGTGGCAGACGGAAACCGGCGGCATTCTGATTTCGCCTTTGCCCGGGGCCACGCCGCTGAAGCCCGGCTCGGCAACCAAACCCTATTTCGGCATTGTGCCGCAGATTGTGGATGAGAAGGGCAATGTGAAAGAGGGTGCAACCAGCGGCAATCTGGTGCTGACAGGTTCATGGCCCGGCCAGATGCGCACAGTCTATGGTGATCACCAGCGCTTCATCGACACCTATTTCAAAACCTATCCCGGCAAATATTTTACCGGCGACGGCGCCCGCCGCGACGAGGATGGCTATTACTGGATCACCGGCCGCGTTGATGACGTGATCAATGTGTCGGGCCATCGTCTGGGCACCGCCGAAGTCGAGTCGGCATTGGTCGGCCATCATGCCGTTGCCGAGGCGGCCGTGGTGGGCTATCCGCACGACATCAAGGGTCAGGGCATCTATGCCTATGTGACGCTGAAGCTGGGCGTTGAATCAACCGAAAGCCTGCGCAAGGAACTGGCCGCCTTTGTCGCGCGCGAGATTGGCGCGATTGCAAGGCCCGATGTGATCCAGTGGGCGCCCGGCCTGCCCAAGACGCGCTCGGGCAAGATCATGCGGCGCATCCTGCGCAAGATCGCCGAGGGTGATGTCTCGAGTCTGGGCGACACCACAACCCTTGCCGATCCGTCGGTGGTCGACAATCTGGTCAGGAACAGGGCGGAATGATCCCGCTCATTCACTCCAGGGATTGATGGTCTCTACTTCTGTCATTTCGAAGTCGCTGACATTGCGGGTTATCACCGCAAGGCCGTTCAGAAGCGCTGTGGCGGCAATCAGGCCATCTGCGGCACCAAGCTGGCGGCCGCGCCTTTGCGCTTGCGCCGTAATCTCGCCCCAGCGATGGGCAATCTGGGCAGTGACCGGAAGGATTCGGGCAGCATAGTCATTCTCAAGTTCGGCGAGAAACCTTGTGAGTTTCAGCCGCTTGGGACCGTGGGGCAGTTCCGCAATGCCACGCGCAACTTCGCCAACACAAATGACACTGACAAACAGCGATTCCGGATCAAACGCCGAAACGGCATGCCGCACCTTTGAACTGCCGCGTTCGTGCCACAGCTCGCGCAACACGTTGGTGTCGAGGAGCGCCCTCAAAACCTGACCTTCCGCATTGGCGACTTGTCACGCTCCAGATTGACGCCATCGAACGAGGGCGCCGAAAGGAGAAACTCAATGAAGTTCTTCTTTTTCGACTTGCGCGCCAGTTCGTCAAACTCGCGCGCCGAAACAACGACAACAGCCTCGCCGCGCCGTGTGATGCGCTGAGGTCCCTTCTCAAGCGCAAGCCGCACGACTTCGCTGAGTTTGTTTTTTGCGTCTGCCAATTGCCAGGTCATGGGAAAAATCTAGACAATCTAGCCAGAAAAGGCAAGAGAAATCCCCCACCCCGCCTTGCTCTTGCCACCATCTCCGGGCGAGATTTGCCCCCTGATGGGGGAAGTATCGTGAAGAAACTTGCTGCCGCTCTTTGTCTTTCTGTCCTTGCCGCCGCCGTGCCGGCAGCTGTACCGCACGCCGCCGTCAACAACACTGTCAACGGGCCGGAACCCGCATTGAGCGATGAGATCGCCGATCAGGCGATGGGCGCGATGCTGTTTGTCTTTTTGCACGAGCTGGGTCACGGCCTGATCGACCAGCTGGGCCTGCCCGCCGTAGGGCCAGAGGAAGACGTGGTGGATGAGTTCGCCACCGTGCTTCTCACCAAGCTGGCCGATGAAGCCGATGGCCTGTCGAAGTCGGCAATTGACCGGGTGCTCGCCTCGGGCGCGCTCTCCTGGTACCACGCCTGGCGCCAGACTGCCCCGTCGCTCGACCACATGGATTGGTGGGACGAGCACTCACCCGACATCAAGCGCTTTTATGCCATCATCTGCCTCGCCTATGGCGCTGATCAACAGACCTTTGGCCGCATTGCGCGCGAAACCGGCGTGCCGGCCGAGCGTCTGGAAACCTGCATCACGGAGTATCAGGCCAAGCGCAGCGCCTGGGACCGCCTTTTGGCGCCGCACCTGATCACGCCAGAGCAGCCGCGCTCACGCAATGGCGGGCGGCTGGTAGTGGAATATGGCCCCGCGCGCTCGCACCGCGCCTCGCTGTTTGAGCGCCGGATCAAATCATCCATCGCCCTTGCGGAGATGATTGAGCATTTCAACGCATCCGTTGATCTGCCGCGTAACATCACCATTCTCTTCACCGATTGCGGCGAGGCCAACGCCTATTACTTCCCCGGCGATCACAAGATCCACATGTGCTACGAGCTGATGGCCGAGCACGCCAAACTTTTTGAAGTGGCGATTGCCAAGGGCGAAGTCGATCTGATGCTGCCGCCCGCATCCGATGCGCCGGGCAATGATGTCGCCGTCATCATTCCCGAAACACCTGACACAACGCCGGATTTCCCGCCCGATCTGCCGCCATCCGATGGCGGCCCGGCCGATGACAGTGCCGAAGACCCGTTTGACGACATGATCAATGATGTGCCGATTGGCGGGACTGCAGGCGGCACCAATGGCGGCGGCGCCAATGGCAGCGGTCCGCCGGTTGCAGACGGCACGCTGACGCCCGCACCGGGCACCGCGCCTGTGGGCGATGCCGCCATGCTGGTGGGCACCTGGCAGGGTGAGGGCTGGAATATTTACGGCGCCGACGCGACCATCACATTTTCCTTCAAGCCTGATGGCAGTTTTGAGCAGACGAGCGTGGGCGCCGATGGCTTCAACATGCGCCTGTGGGGACACTACAGGCTGGCGGATGGCCGGCTTGATCTTGCCTATGATGGCTGGGATCCCGCCGAAAACTGCTCGCGCCGTTATGGCGGCGGCCTGTGCGGCACCATCCAGCTGGGAGAGGGCGATGTTTTTGACGTCACCGCCAGCGCAGATGTGATCTCGCTGCCGATGGGTGATTTCACCCGGCTGCGGTGAGGGTGCCTCAACACCACCCCGCGCGCCTGCCGCCATCATAGCTGCGCGCAAGTCCTGCGCTGACAAGGGCTGCGCCCACATCCGTACCGCCACTTGCGAACACCTGTGCAATCACGCGACCGCCGAACTTGTCATTCTCGATGGCGGCCAGCACGACGTCGCCACCGGTCAGAGCCTCTTCGATGAAACGGCGCGCAGCTTCGGCGCCTGTGCGCTCCTGCGCGCAGCGCCCTTTCAGCTCGGGCGCATCAACGCCGCGAATGCGCACGATGGTTGAAACCTCCTGCCCCAGCCAGATGCGCACACGCACCAGAAGACTGTCGCCGTCGATCACCCGCTCGACACGCGCCTGATAGGGGCCGGGCAGCACCTCGCCCGCGCGCGCAATGGGCGCGGCAGCGGCAAGAAAGAGGGCAAGGGCGATGCGCCAGATCATGCCGCGCATCCTGCCAGAGCGCGGCAAAAATAGGAAGGGGTTCCTAGGAATATTTACCTATGTTAACGAGGCCCGCCGTCAGAAATCGCTCGCAATTCCCTTGCGCTCCCAATCGCCATAGCGCGTGGGTTCGGGGCCCTTTGGTCCGTTGATTTCCTTGGGCGGCGTGGGCGCGTTAGCTGCTGCTTCATCCGCCGCCTTGCGCCGCGCAGCAGCTTCCGCCAGCGCGCGTTTTGCGGCTTCACTCAAGACCTTTGGAGGCGCTTCTGGGTTTTCGGCCATGGCAAATCCTTGATCTGGCGGCCTTGATTGCAGGGCGCCCCGGAAACATATCACACATGTGTCCGTTTCATGCGGGCGGCAAGGAGACCGAGATGAATATTCTGCGCACCGGCTTGCTGATGGCGGCAATGACCGCGCTCTTTCTGGGCGTGGGTGCATTGATCGGCGGCCCCACCGGCATGGTGATCGCGCTGGCAATTGCGGTGGCGATGAACCTTTTCGCTTACTGGAATTCCGACAGGCTCGTGCTGCGCATGTATGGGGCGCGCGAGGTTGACGAGAAATCCGCGCCGCAATTTGTCGGTCTGGTGCGCCAGCTTGCCGCCAATGCCGGCCTGCCGATGCCGCGCGTCTATCTCATGGAGAACGATCAGCCCAACGCCTTTGCCACGGGCCGTAATCCTCAGAATGCCGCCGTTGCCGCCACCACCGGCCTGTTGCAGCGCCTGTCGGCGGAGGAGATTGCGGGCGTGATGGCGCACGAGCTGGCGCACATCAAGAACCGCGACACGCTGACCATGACGATCACCGCAACTTTGGCGGGCGCCATTTCCATGCTGGCGAATTTTGGTCTCATCTTCGGCAATGATCGCAACAATCCGATGGGCGCCATCGGCGTGATCCTGATGGTGATCCTCGCCCCCCTGGCCGCAATGCTGGTGCAGATGGCAATCAGCCGCAGCCGGGAGTACGAGGCGGATCGTGTGGGCGCCGAAATTGCTGGCCGCCCCGAATGGCTGGCCTCTGCGCTGGAGAAAATTTCGGCAGGCGCCGCGCGCATTGATAATGGCGCCGCCGAACGCAATCCGGCCACAGCGCACATGTTCATCATCAACCCGCTGCATGCCCATTCGGTGGACAGCCTGTTCTCGACCCACCCGCGCACCGAAAACCGCGTCCGCCGCCTGCTGGCGATGGCAGGCCTCGGCAGCACGCCACGCGCGCGCGGGCCATGGGGTTAAGCGCTTCCAAACATTGCCAGCGCCGCCAATTCGCGCGACAAGCGGCAAATGGCGGAAGAGATCAAGAACCCTGACGGCTCCATTTTGCGCAAGCGCGCCGCGCCACCCGCGCGTGCGCACGAGCCATTGCCGCCGGGCATGGCCGCCCGCCTGTGTGCGCTCAACGTGCTGGAAACCGTGCTGGCGGGCCGCAAGACGCCGGACGAGGCCTTTGCCACCGCGCGCTATGGCGATCTGCTTGAGCCGCGCGACCGCAGTTTTGCGCGCGCCCTGGTGTTCACCACCCTTCGGCGCAAACCGGCCATTGATGCGGCCATCAGAAAATTCGTCGCCAAGGAACCGCCCGACGACGTTCACCGCATCCTGATGCTGGTTGCAGCCGAACGCGGGCTTCTGAACGTGCCCGCGCATGCCAGCGTCACGACGGCGGTGGACATCACCAAGCGCAACGCACACACGCGGCACTTTCAGGGCCTCGTCAATGCCGTGGCGCGCAAACTTTCGGATGCAGCCGAAAGCCTGCTGGCCGGAAAGTGGAGCCCGCAGGCGCCACCGCCATACAATCTGGCCGCGCGCTGGAAGAAAACCTATGGCGATGCGGTCATGGCCGCCCTGATCGACGCCCACGGGGTTGAGCCGCCGCTGGATCTGACCTTTCGCAAGGATGCCACAGCCGAGGCGCAACGCCTCATCAAGAGCCATAGCGCCTTCATGCTGCCGACCGGCTCGCTGCGCCTGGCCGCAACCGATGTAACATCCCTGCCGGGTTATGCTTCAGGCGCATTCTTTGTGCAGGATGCAGCAGCTGCCCTTCCCGCCCGTTTGTTGGGTGAGGTGAAGGACAAACGCATCGCCGATCTGTGCGCTGCACCCGGCGGCAAGACGATGGAGCTGGCGGACGCGGGCGCGATCGTCACGGCCGTTGAGAAAGACCCCGCGCGCATGGCGCGGCTGAAGGAAAATCTGGCCCGCGCCCATCTGACGGCAACCTGCATCACCGATGATGCGCTGACCTTCCGCACGGCAGAGCCCTTTGATGGCGTCCTTCTGGATGCGCCGTGCACGGCCACCGGCACGATCCGCCGCCACCCCGAGATCGTGTTTCAGAAGGATGCGCGCTCGATTGAAAAAGCCGCTGAGCTGCAGACCGCCCTGCTTGACGCCGCCGCACGCCAGGTCAGGCCCGGCGGTTTGCTGGTCTATGCTGTCTGCTCGCTGGAGCCGGAAGAGGGCGAGCACCAGATCAATGCGTTTCTGGCGCGCCACCGCAATTTTTCGCGCAAGCCCGTCATCAAGGGTGAGGCTGGCATCGAGCCCGCCTTCATCACCAGAGAGGGCGATCTGCGCACCCTGCCCTGCCATTGGCCGCAATGGGGCGGACTTGACGGCTTTTATGCAAGCCGGCTGGTGCGCAGCGCCTGAGGCTTCCTTGCCGCATCCGCCCTGCACTGCTAAGAGGCGGACATGACGTCCAAAATCAGACCCGCCATCAAAATCGCGCCCTCAATCCTCTCCGCCGACTTTGCGCGGCTGGGCGAGGAAGTGCGCGCGGTTGAAAAGGCAGGCGCCGATTACATCCATGTCGATGTCATGGACGGCCATTTCGTGCCCAACCTCACCATCGGCCCGATGGTGGTCAAGGCGTTGCGGCCGCATGCGAAGATTCCCTTCGACGTGCACCTGATGATTTCGCCGGTTGATCTCTTCATCCCCGCCTTTGCCGAGGCGGGCGCCGACATCATCACCGTCCACCCCGAAGCAGGCCCGCATCTTCACCGCACGCTTTCGCTCATCAAGAGCCTGGGCAAGCGCGCGGGCGTATCGCTCAATCCCGGAACGCCGGTTGAGGCGATCGATAACGTGCTGGATCTTGTCGATCTCGTGCTGGTGATGAGTGTCAATCCGGGCTTTGGCGGGCAGAGCTTCATCGAAAGCCAGCTGACGAAAATCTCTGCCGTGCGTGATCGTCTGGTGCGCCGCGGGCTTGCCGCCGAGATCGAGGTGGATGGCGGCGTTGCTCCTGACACGGCAGAACGCTGCATCAATGCAGGCGCAACCGTTCTTGTAGCCGGAACCGCAGTCTTCAAAGGTGGCGAAAGTGCCTATGCCGGCAACATCGCAAGGCTTCGCGGCTGAAACGCCGGACGAGGCCGCCGGAATGGACGAAACCCTTGGCGCCACGACGCATGAGGGCGGCATCAAAGCCATGCCCGGACGCATCAAGGGTCTGGGTGCGGCGCTGATGCGTGACGCCCTTGCGCGTGCGGCGCTGGCGCCCGTCAAGCTCTTCCGCGCCACATGGGCCTACCGCCAGACCATTCGCGGCGCCGTGCCGGATCGCCTGCGCTGCGTGATCAAGGATCTGCGTCCGCGCGATCTTGAATGTGCTGACCGGATATTGCGCGGCCGCTGGCAGATCGGCGCGCGCACCTTTGCAGCGCCACTGGCGCAGATTTTTGACGCCGAAATTCCGCGCGGCGAAACAACTGTGCTGGAATATCTCCACGGTTTTTCCTGGTTGCACCATCTGGAGGCAGCGGGCGCAGGCGCCAGCGGCGAGGCGCGCGCCGCCATTTCAGTGTGGATGAAAAATTTCCGCGCCATCAAGGGCACGCCCCACGCGCCCCATGTCACGGCGCGCCGCCTGCTGGCGTTTTTCTCCGGCCACCGCTTCCTGTTGCGCGATGCCGACATTCTCTGGCGCTCGCCCTTCCAGATCATGCTGGCCGAGCAAAGCCGGTATCTTGCCCGCGCCGCCAACGAGGCAGAGCCGGGCCTGCCCGCGCTGACGTCATGCGTTGCGGTGGCGGCTTCCGGTCTTGTCTTTGGTGAGGAGGCGCGCACCAGACGCGGGCTGGAACTTTTGTCGCGCGAACTTGCGCGCCAGATTTTGCCCGATGGCGGCCATGTCAGCCGCTCGCCCGGCGCACTGGCCGAGGCGCTCACGCTTCTGATGCCGCTGGCCAGCGCCTTGCGCGAGCAGGGCCGTGCCGTGCCCGATGCGCTGCAGAATGCGGTGGACCGCATGGCGCCGATGCTGCGTTTTTTCCTGCATCCCGACGGACGCTTTGCCGCCTTTAATGGCGCGGGCGAGGGTGATGAACGTCTGGCCGCCAATCTTCTGGAGCGCGACGATGCACGCGGCCGCCCCTTCGGCCATGCGCCCTATTCACGCTTTCAGCGCCTGACAGCAGGCCGCCTCAGCATCATCGCCGACATGGGTGGCGCGCCACCCTTTCCCTATGCCAGCCGCGCCCATGCCGGCGCCCTCTCGCTTGATGTTGCATCCGGCACGCATCGCATCTTCGGCAATTGCGGCAGTGCAGGCAGCCGCGGCGCCCATTGGGTGCGCGCAATGCGCGAGACCGCCGCTCACGCCACGCTGTCGATTGACGGGCTTTCAAGCCTTGCCTTTCCCGATCAGGGCATCATCAGCAGCGCGGCAGCGCGCCGCTTTGGCGTGCAGGCAGCAGGCGATGGTGAGGTGAGCTCGCGCCGCGAGGAGAACGCGGCCGGCTATTTCGTCGAGGCACACTCCGCCCTTTATGAGAAAGCCCTGGGCCTGACCCATGAGCGCAGGCTTTTTCTTTCGCCCGCAGGCGATGATCTGCGCGGCGAGGACCGGATCATCGCGGCTGAGGCGGCACGTGAGCCGCGCAAGGGGCGCACCGCCCGCCACAGCTTTGCCGTGCGCTTTCATCTATATCCCGATGTGCGCGCAACCCTTTCCCAGTCAGGCGACAGCGTCCTTCTGGTGCTGGCGAATGGCGAGGCATGGCGCTTCCGCGCCAGCGGTGCGCAGCTTGGCCTTGAGCCCTCGGTGCATCTGGCAAGCGGGCTGGTGCGCAAGACACTGCAGATCGTCCTGTCCGGGCCGGTCAACCTCACCGCCGAGCCGGATGAAAATGCCGGGCCGGATGAGGGCAGCGCGCCCCAAAATCCCCAAACCATCATCAAATGGGCCCTGAAACTGGAAGCGGCAAAATAACAGGCGCAGCCCAGCCGCCGCCTGTTGAGGCGCGTGCCCGTTCCTGTTAGGGCTCGCGCCGCACCGCCACCCTGCCAGCGAATCCAGCCCATGCGCACGACCCATATTGCGCCGCGTGACCTTGCACCCGTCCGCCGCGCGCTTCTGTCTGTTTCTGACAAGACCGGACTTGTTGAATTCGCAACCGCCCTTGCCCGGCACGGTGTCGCGCTTGTTTCAACCGGCGGCACCGCCGACATGCTGCGCAAGGCAGGTCTTGCCGTCGATGACGTCTCGGCCCTGACCGGCTTTCCCGAGATGATGGATGGCCGCGTCAAGACACTGCATCCCAAAGTGCATGGCGGGCTCCTGTATGTGCGCGGCGATCAGGGGCACGAACAGGCGCTGGCGGATCACGCCATCGCGCCCATCGATCTTCTTGTCGTCAATCTCTATCCGTTCGAGGCAACGGTGGCGAAGGGCGTTGCCTTTGCCGACACGGTGGAGAATATCGACATTGGCGGGCCTGCCATGATCCGCGCCGCCGCCAAGAACCATGACGGCGTCGCCGTGGTGGTGGACCCTGCCGATTATGACAGCGTGATTGCAGCCCTTGATGCCAACAAGGGCGCGACCACGCTGGCGCTGCGCCGCGAACTTGCCGCGCGCGCCTATGCCCGCACAGCCGCCTATGACGCGGCGATTTCAGGCTGGTTCGAGCGCGAACTGGGCAAGGGTGAAAAGGAACGCCCGGCCCCGCGCCGCCGCGCCTTTGGCGGCACGCTGTCGGCGGAAATGCGCTATGGCGAAAACCCGCATCAGCGCGCTGCACTCTATTTGGGCGGCGAGGCGCGCATCGGCGTCGCCACGGCCAGACAGCTCCAGGGCAAGGAGCTTTCCTACAACAACATCAACGACACCGATGCGGCCTTTGAGCTGGTCGCCGAATTCGGCACTGTCAGGCCGGCTGTGGCCATCATCAAGCACGCCAATCCCTGTGGCGTCGCCATCGCCGATACGCTGAAAGATGCCTACGTGAAGGCGTTTGAGTGCGACACCGTCTCCGCCTTCGGCGGCATTGTTGCGCTTAACAAGACGCTGGATGGCCCCACGGCAGAAGAGATTGCGAAGATCTTCACCGAAGTCATCATCGCGCCTGACGCCGACGAAGACGCACGCAAAATTCTGGCCACCAAAAAGAACCTGCGGCTGCTGGTCACCGGCGGCCTGCCGGATGCGGCAGCCCCCGGCCTTTCATTCCGCCAGGTGGCCGGAGGCTTTCTGGTGCAGGACCGCGACAATGTCCGGGTCGGGTGCGAGCATCTGAAGATCGTCACCAAACGCGCGCCCGGCGATGCGGAACTGGCTGACATGCTTTTTGCATTCACGGTTGCCAAGCACGTGAAGTCGAATGCGATTGTCTATGCGAAGGATCTGGCAACCGCCGGTATTGGCGCCGGCCAGATGAACCGCCGCGAAAGCTCGCGCATTGGTGCATGGAAGGCGCGCGATGCCGCCGAAGCCGCGGGCTGGGCAGAACCGCGCACGCAGGGATCAGCCGTCGCCTCGGATGCGTTCTTCCCGTTCCCCGATGGTTTGCTTCAGGCAGCAGAGGCGGGCGCGACCTGCGTGATCCAGCCCGGCGGCTCCATCCGCGATGCCGATGTCATCAAGGCAGCCGACGATGCGGGACTGGCCATGGCCTTTACCGGCATCCGGCACTTCAGGCACTGAGCCCGGAAATCGGACCGGGGGCCGATTACGCAATCGCGTCGATCTGCGCGTCGGTCAGATTGCCCGGAACAATGGTGACAGGGATCGGGTAGAGATTCTGCCCCTGGCCCGTCACCATCGAGACGAGCGGGCCTACACCCTCGCTGCCAATGCCCGACGCCAGCACCAGAATGGAAATGTTGCGGTCCTCGGCCAGAAGCGAGAACAGCGCATCGCGCTTCTTGCCCTCGCGCACGACCAGCTCTGCGGTAAGCCCGTTCAAATCGTGCACAACGCGCGCTGCCTGCGCCAGCACCTCTTCGGCCTTGGCGTGCGCTTCCTCACGCATCGCGTCTTCAACGCCGCGCCATTGCTGAACGTCTGGCGGCTCGATGATGTGAAGCGCGGTGACGACGCCATCCGTATGCTCTGCGCGCCGTGCGGCAAAGCGCAACGCGACGCGGCTTTCCTGCGTCTCGTCCACCACGACCAGAAATTTGCGGCGCGAACCGGGCATGAACCAAGCTTACGCCGATGGCGGCAGAGGGCGCAA
This sequence comes from Alphaproteobacteria bacterium UBA2784, assembly GCA_002352285.1. GTDB lineage: Bacteria > Pseudomonadota > Alphaproteobacteria > Micropepsales > Micropepsaceae > UBA2784. The sequence continues at coordinate 24,918 of DEIC01000112.1, forward strand.
TCGCATCACGAAAGCCCGGTGATTTTCTTGACCTCGGCCAGGATGGGGGCGGCAATCGCATCGGCCCGCGCCGCGCCTTTGGCCAGAATCCGGTCAAGCTCGGCCGGATCGCCCATCAGGCGCACCATCGTGTCGCGGATCGGCGAGAGCTTTGCCACCGCAGCCTCGGCCAATGCGCCCTTGAAGGCCGAGAACTGCTTGCCGGCAAATTGCGCAATCGCCTGATCGAGCGAAACATCCGTCAGCGCCGCAAAGATCGAGAGGAGGTTTTCAGCCTCTGGCCGGTTGGCCAGCCCGTCACGCGATTCCGGCAGATTGTCGGGATCGGTCTTGGCGCGGCGGATCTTGTCGGCGATCTCGTCAGCTGAGTCCATCAGCGTGATGCGTGACGCCGCCGACGGATCTGACTTCGACATTTTTGCCTTGCCGTCGCGCAGGCTCATCACCCGCGGCGTGGGGCCAAGGATCAGCGGTTCCGGCTGCGGAAAGAAATCCGGCGCGTCGAAATCATTGTTGAACTTCTGGGCGATGTCGCGCGCAAGCTCCAGATGCTGCTTCTGGTCCTCACCCACCGGCACATGGGTTGCCTTGTAGGCGAGAATGTCGGCAGCCATCAGCACCGGATAGACATAAAGGCCGACGGACGCCGCCTCGCGGTTCTTGCCTGCCTTGTCCTTGAACTGCGTCATGCGGTTCAGCCAGCCGATGCGTGCGACGCAATTGAGCACCCAGGCAAGCTCGGCATGGGCCGAAACCCGGCTTTGCGCAAAGATGATGCTGGTATCCGGGTTGATGCCGCTGGCGATATAGCCCGCCGCCACTTCACGCGTCTTGCCGGGCAGCGCGCGCGGATCAAATTCTGCCGTCATCGCATGCAGATCAACGACGCAGAAGATGCAGGGCTTTTCCGCCTGCATCGGCACCCAGTTCTTGATGGCGCCCAGATAATTGCCCAGGTGCAGGTCGCCGGTGGGCTGCACACCTGAAAACACCAAAGGCTTGTGGAGGGCCTTTTCTGACATTGTTCTGCCTCTGTCGTGATCGAACGAGCCGGGGTTTATGGGCCGACCAGCGTCCGCATTCAAGAGGAGGTGGTCAGGTGCTGCGAGACAGCTGGGTCTTGAGGTCGCCAAGGCTGGTCGCCCCGAAGGCAAACGCGGCAATGCCATAGGCAAAAAGCCCGCCGCCGCAGATGATGGCAACGCCTGCCAGCGCCATGGCGTTTGACTGGTCAAACCAGGGCTGAAGCGCCAGCCACAGCCCATAGGTCACCGCCCCCATAGCCACGCTGGCGGCCAGAATGCGCGGCAGACGCTGGCGCGCACGCTCATCCAGCGTGAAATGTCCGCGCTTCACCAGCGTGCGGGTGAGGAGCGCGAAGTTGGCCCATGCCGCAAGGGAGGTTCCCGCCGCAATGCCCGGTGCGCCGAACTGAAAAAAGAGTGCGGTCGAGACGGCAATGTCGAACACAAGCGTAATGACCGCATAGCGCATCGGCGTCACCGTATCTTCGCGCGCGAAATAGGCGGGCATCATCACCTTGTTGAGGATGAAGGCAGGCAACCCGAACGCAAAAATGAAAAGCACCATCGCCACCATCTCGCTCGACGCGCGGTCGAACGCGCCGCGCTCAAAAAGCGCAATCGCAATGGGAAGCGAAACCGTCATCAGCGCAACCGACGCCGGCAGCGTCAGCAGCATGGAAAGTTCGACGCCCCGGTTCTGCCAGTGGCGCGCCAGATCCTCGCGCGCGCCGCGGATGTGGCGGGCAAGCGTTGGCAGGAGCACCACGCCCATGGCCACCCCGACAATGCCCAGCGGGAACTGATAGATGCGGTCCGCATAATAGAGCACCGCAGGCGCACCATCCTGAAGCGATGCAATCACCGTCATCACGAAAATCGAAATCTGCGACACGCCACCGGCAATGATGCCGGGCACGGCCAGCCGGAAAGTCTGCTTGACGTCACCTGTCAGACGCGGGCGCTGCAGCCGCAGCGAAAGACCGCGCCGCGACAGCGACCAGGCAAGGAACAGGAACTGCGCCGCACCGGCAAAGGCCACACCCCACGCCAGCCCATAGCCCCACGCCGGATCACCCGGCGGCGGATCAATCGCGTACCAGACGATCAGGCTGGCGGCGATGAGAACGACGTTGAGAATGCTCTGCGCCGCCGCCGCCGCGCCGAACTTGCCATGCGTGTTGAGCACACCCGCATAGAGCGCCACCAGCGACATGAAGAGAAGATAGGGAAAGGCGATCGTTGTATAGTCAACGGCGATGTCATACCGCGCCGGATCATCAACAAATCCCGGCGCATAGGCCTGCATGATCCACGGCATGAAAATCATGGCAGCTGCAGAAACAAGGAGCAGCACCGGCAGCAGCGCGGAAAGGATCGCCTGCGCAAATTGCTGGGCGGCGGGAACGCCCTCGCCCTCCATCTTCCTGGCGTAAAGCGGCACGAAGGCGGCGTTGAACGCACCCTCGCCAAAAAGCCGCCGGAAGAGATTGGGAAAGCGGAACGCCACCGCCCACGCATCGGCCACCGGCCCTGTGCCGATGGCAGCCGCAATCACGATATCGCGCAGGAAGCCGAGCACACGGCTGACCATCGTCCAGCCGCCGACAATAAAAGTACCTCTGAGGATCGCCATGAATGTCCGATCTACGCGTCGTTGGGATTGCGTGCAGGCCGCTCGGGTTTTACCCCGCTGCCGCCCAGCGCGTCGTGCAGGTTTTTTTCAACGGCCTTGATGCGGGACTGATGCGTGATCTTGTGGCCGTAAAGGTCTTTCACATAGAACACGTCCACCGCCCGCTCGCCATAGGTTGCAATCTGCGCCGAGTGGATGGAAAGCCCCGACACATAGATGGCGCGGGTGAGATCATGCAGCAGGCCGGGCCTGTCGCGCCCGTCCACTTCGATCACCGTGCACAGATCAGACGCCTCGTTGTCGACAATAACGCTGGGCTCGACGCGAAAGGCATCCTCACGGCTTTTGACGCGCCGCGCATCCATCAGCGTGCGCGGCACGATCTCGCCCTTGAGGGTGCGGATCAGCACCTCTTTCAGGCGCGCCAGTCGCGCAAGTTCAAAGGGGCCGCCCAGCGCATCCTGAATCCAGAACACGTCCAGCGCCATGCCGTCATTGGTGGTGAAGGCCTTGGCATCCACGATCGAGGCGCCCGCCACCGCAAACCCGCCCGCCAGACGATAGAAGAGGCCCGGGTGGTCAGCCGTATAGATCGCACATTCCGTCACCGCGCGGAACGGATCTGCCGATGCCTCCAGCGCCAGCGACTCGCCATTCTGTTCTGCCGCACGGATGAATTTCGCATGCCGCTCATGCATCTCCGGCGTCAGCGTCAGCCAATAGGGCGGATAATGCCGGTTGAGCGCACGCGCGCGTTCAGCCTCCGGCCAGTCGGCAAGTGCGGCGCCAAGCTGCGCCCGGGCGCCATCCGCCCGCGCCGAGAGATTGACCGCAGCCGATCCGCCCACCATGCGCTGCTCGGCGGCGTAATAGAGTTCACGCAGCAACTGGCCCTTCCAGCCGTTCCACACGCCCGGACCCACGGCGCGGATGTCGGCAACGGTCAGGATCAGAAGCAGGCGCAACCGCTCCGGCGTCTGCACCACATGCACGAAATCATCAATGGTCTTGGGATCAGAGAGATCGCGCTTCTGGGCCACATCACTCATCACCAGATGGTTGCGAACCAGCCAGGCCACCGTTTCCGTTTCCGCAGGCGACAAGCCAAGGCGCGGCCCCAGTTCACGCGCAATATCCTCGCCCTCTTCGGAATGGTCGCGTTCCGTGCCCTTGGCGATGTCATGCAGCAGCATGGCAAGATAGATGGCGGGCCGCGACTGGATCTTGTGAATGATCGAGGCGGCCAGCGGATGCTGGTCCTTCAGCTCACCGCGCTCGATCAGCGAGAGATTGCCGATGGCGCGCAACAGATGCTCGTCCACCGTGTAATGGTGATACATGTTGAACTGCATCAGCGCGACGATGCGCCCGAACGCCGGCACAAACTTGCCCAGAACGCCGCACTCATTCATCCAGCGCAGCACGCGCTCGGGATCGCGCGGCGAGGAAAGCACGGAAAGGAACAGCCGGTTCGCCTCCTCATTCGCCAGCAGCCGGTCATCAATCAGATTCAGCGAACGGGTTGCAAGTTTCAGCGCATCCGGGTGGATGTGAACACCCTTCTCATCAGCAATCTGGAACAGGCGGAGAAAATTGACCGGATCGCGCGCAAACACGCCTGCATCTTCCAGCTGCACCCGCCCGCCTTCGATGAAAAAGCCCGGCGCCACGCGCTTGCGCCCGAATGAAGGAATGAGGCGGCCCAGCACCGGCCAGCTTTTCTTGTGCTGATCTTCCAGCGCCGCACAGAAAATGCGCGTCAGGTCGCCGACATCCTTGGCAACAAGAAAATAGTCGCGCATGAAATGCTCGATGGCGCGGTTGCCGCGCTCGCCTGCCGCGCCATAGCCCATGCGCACGGCCATGTCGCGCTGCACGTCAAACGAGATGCGCTCTTCGGCGCGCCTGGTGTGGAAGTGAAGATGGCAGCGTACGCGCCACAGGAATTCCTCCGCATGGCGGAACGTCTGGAATTCCTCGCGCGTGAATACGCCTTTGTCTGCAAGGTCTGACGGGTCTTCCACCCGATAGAGATACTTGCCGATCCAGAATAGCGTCTGCAGATCGCGCAGGCCGCCCTTGCCGTCCTTGACGTTCGGCTCGACCAGATAGCGGCTTTCGCCCGCGCGGCCATGACGCTCATCACGCTCGGCAAGTTTGGCCTCGACAAAATCATTGCCGGTGCCGGACTGGAACTCGCGCTCGAAACGCTGCTTGAGCGCCTCGAACACCTGCCGGTCTCCCCACAGATAACGCGCCTCCAGCACCGACGTGCGGATTGTCATGTCAGACCGCGCCAGCCTGAGGCACTCGTCGAGCGAGCGCGTGGCGTGGCCGACCTTCAGCCCCAGATCCCAGAGCATATAGAGCATGAACTCGACCACGCTCTCGCCCCACGGCGTCTGCTTCCAGGGAAAGAGGAAGAGGAGATCGATGTCTGATCCCGGCGCCAGCGTGCCGCGCCCGTAGCCACCGACGGCGACGACCGCAAGCCTTTCCGATTCCGTCGGATTGGCGGCGTAATAGACATGGCGCACCGTGAAGTCATAGAGCGCCGCGATGATCGCATCCTGAATGCCGGAGATCATGTGCGCGGTCGCAAGGCCGCCCGCGCCTTGCATCAGGCGGCGTTCGGCGCCTGCGCGCGCCTCGGTCTGGATTTCCTTGAGAAGCCGCATGGCGGCATTGCGCATCTTTGTCGCGTCACCCTCATGCGCATGGGCAATGGCGGTCAGATCACGCCGGATTGCCGCACCATCAATCATGGGCAGAAGGGGAGACTGGACAGGCGCAGAGGGCGCGTTCATTTGCCGCCCTCACGCGAAAGCGCAATCAGCCGGTAGATGAGCTGCAGCGCATCGCGCGGCGACAGCTCATCGGGATTGATTGCCGCAAGTGCATCGCGCACCGCGTCATCCTGCGCCATTTCCGGTGAAGCTTTCTGCGAGAAGAGCGGCAGATCATCAATCAGCGTACGCGCACGCCTGCCCTCGTCGCCCTTTTCCAGCGCTGACAAGACCGCCTGCGCCCGGGCAATCACGCTTGGCGGCAGGCCCGCCAGCCGCGCCACCTGGATGCCATAGGAGCGGTCAGCCGCACCCGAAGCTACCTCATGGAGGAAAACGATGTCGCCCTTCCACTCTTTCACCCGCATGGCTGCGCAGTGCAATTCGGGCAGCTGGCGCGAGAGCGCCGTCAGCTCGTGATAATGCGTGGCAAAGAGCGCGCGCGCGGCGTTGACACTGTCAAGATGCTCCAGCGTGCCCCAGGCGATGGACAGGCCGTCAAAAGTTGCCGTGCCGCGCCCGATCTCGTCGAGAATGACAAGCGAGCGTGGCGTGGCCTGCGTCAGGATCGCCGCTGTCTCTACCATCTCGACCATGAAGGTTGAGCGCCCGCGCGCCAGATCATCCGATGCGCCAACCCGGCTGAACACGCGGTCCACCACACCGATATGGGCAGACGCGGCCGGAACGAAACTTCCCGCCTGCGCCAGAATGGCGATGAGTGCGTTCTGGCGCAGATAGGTTGATTTGCCCGCCATGTTCGGGCCTGTAATCAGCCACAGCCTGCCGCTGCCGCCATCCTTGCGCGCCGTCAGATTGCAGTCATTGGGCACAAAATCCTGCGCCGTCTTCGCCAGCATCGCTTCAACCACGGGATGGCGGCCTGCGCGCACCTCAAACGCCAGCGAGTGATCGACGAGGGGCCGCGCCCAGTTCTGCGCTTCCGCAAGTTCGGCAAGCGCCGCATGCACATCAAGCGTTGAGAGCGCATCGGCCAGCGCCGACAGCGGGGCCATCAGCGCCTGCGTCCCGGCCACCAGCGCCGCAAAAAGCTCCAGCTCCAGCGACAGCGCGCGCACCGCTGCATCATGGATGCGCGATGCAAGCGTGTTGAGTTCAACCGTCGAGAAGCGCGCTGCATTGGGCAGTGTCTGGCGGTGAATGAATTGCTGGGCCAGCGGCGGCTGCAAGAGGCGCTCGGCATGAACGGATGTCACCTCGACATGATAGCCGATGACATTGTTGTGCCGGATTTTCAGCGAGGCGATGCCGGTTGACGATTTCAGCCCGGCCTCAAGCCCCGCAATCACGCGCTTGCTTTCGTCACGCAGTTCAAGGGCAGCATCAAGTTCCGGCAGCGCGCCCTTGGCCACAAACCCGCCATCGCGCTCGGTAAGCGGCAACTCGGGCGCGAGCATGGCAAGAAGCCGCGCGTGGAGCGCCGGCACTGCTGCATCGCCCGATGACAGCGCCGAGGCGGCATCGGCGATCGCCGCACAGGCCATGGCGCGTGGATCAAGGCGCAGCGCCGCTGCGATCTCCTGTGCAGCGCTGATGGCATCGCGCACGGCACCCAGATCACGCGGGCCGCCGCGCCCCAGCGAGATGCGCTGCAACGCGCGTGCAAGATCAGGCGTGAGCGACAGGAGCTGGCGCAGCTGGTGGCGCTGCCCACGTGCCTCGACAAAATGCTGAACCGCATCAAGCCGCCCGGCAATGGCGTCAGCGTCTGTCAGTGGCGCCGAAAGATGGCGCGCCAGAAGCCGCGCACCACCCGCTGTCTTGGTGAAATCAATCGCTGCAAGAAGGCTGCCGTCACGGCCGCCGGAAAGTGTCTCGGTGAGTTCCAGATTGCGCCGCGTTGCGGCGTCAATCACCATCACGCCCTGCGCCGCCTCGCGCCGGGGCGGCTTCATCGCGGGCAATTTGCCCTTTTGCGTCAGGCCGAGATAGCGCACGACCGCGCCCATCGCCGCCAGTTCAGCGCGGGAGAAATTGCCGAACGCATCAAGGGCGGCAACCTTGTAAAGTTCTTTCAGCGCGCTTTCGCCTGCACGCGAGTCAAAATGGGGGGCGGCCAGCGGGGTCAGCACATCCTGCCATTCCGCAAGCTGGGGCTTGAGATCGGGCTCGCCAGGAAGCGTGTCACTGACCAGAAGCTCGGCAGGCTGAACGCGCGCCAGCGCATGGGCGAGCGCCCCCTCTGCGACACTGCAAACCTGAAAACTGCCGTCCGACATGTCGGTGAAGGCGAGCGCATATCTGCCTTCAGCGCGCGCCAGAGCGGCCAGATGATTGGCGCTGCGTGCATCCAGCAGCGCATCTTCAGTCAGCGTGCCCGGCGTGACCAGCCTGATGACCTCGCGCCGCACCACGGCCTTCGCGCCGCGCTTTTTGGCTTCCTTGGGGTCTTCCACCTGTTCGCAGATGGCAACCTTGAAGCCCTTGCGGATGAGGCGCGCCAGATAGGCGTCGGCGGCATGCACCGGCACGCCACACATGGCGATATCGGCGCCCTGATGCTTGCCCCGCTTGGTCAGCGCGATATCGAGCGCCGCTGCCGCCTTCACCGCATCGTCAAAGAAGAGTTCGTAGAAATCACCCATCCGGTAGAAGAGAAGATGTCCCGGATGCGCGGCAGCGATTTCCAGATATTGCGCCATCATGGGCGTTGCATCCGCCGGCACGTCGCCCGGCGTCTGCGGGCTTTGCCCGGCCAGCCTGGCGCTACTGCCTGAAAGGGAATGCTCGTTCATGGTGAGGGTTGCAGTCCCAGCTGTTCAGGCCCGGTTGCGCTGATCCAGACCGCCAATCTGTGTTGTTTTGCAGCGCCTTACCCCTTATGAAATAAGGTCATCAGCCCTGCAATGACGAAGCCGCAACGCTAGCACACAATGGCGGCCCGACGCCAAAGGGCGTTCACGCCCTTTGAGCGGTCATACCGCTGCGGTCATGTCAAAAAAGCGCCCCTTTACCGATGACGAGGCCCTTGCTTTCCACGCGGAGGGAAAGCCGGGCAAGCTGGAAATCGTGCCCACCAAGCCGATGGCAACCCAGCGCGACTTGAGCCTGGCCTATAGCCCCGGTGTTGCCGCGCCCGTCAGGGCGATCGCCGATGATCCCGCCAAAGCCTTTGACTATACGGCCAAGGGCAATCTGGTGGCTGTCATCTCCAACGGCACCGCCATTCTGGGTCTGGGCGACCTTGGCGCGTTGGCCTCAAAGCCGGTGATGGAGGGCAAGTCGGTCCTTTTCAAACGCTTTGCCGATGTCGACTCCATCGACCTTGAAGTTGATACGACCGACGTCGACGAATTCATCGGCGCGGTGCGCTATCTCAGCCCCACTTTTGGCGGCATCAATCTGGAAGACATCAAGGCGCCCGACTGCTTTGTCATCGAGCAGCGCCTGCGCGAACTGATGAACATTCCCGTCTTTCACGACGATCAGCACGGCACCGCGATCATTACGGCGGCAGGTCTTGTCAACGCGCTCTTCCTCACCGGCCGCGACATCAAGCGCACGAAGATGGTGGTGAATGGCGCGGGTGCTGCCGGCATTGCCTGTCTTGAACTCATCAAGGCGATGGGCATGCCCGCCGGCAACGCCATTCTGTGCGACACCAAGGGCGTGATCTGGAAGGGCCGCACCGAGGGCATGAACCAGTGGAAATCAGCCCACGCGGTCGAGACGAAGGCGCGCACACTGGCCGAGGCACTGGAAGGCGCCGATGTCTTCCTGGGCCTGTCGGTCAAGGGCGCCGTCACGCAAGCCATGGTCAAGGCGATGGCGCCAAAGCCGATCATCTTTGCCTGCGCCAACCCTGATCCCGAGATCACGCCGGAAGATGTGCTGGCCGTGCGCGAAGACGCGATCGTGGCCACGGGGCGTTCTGACTATCCCAATCAGGTGAACAACGTTCTGGGCTTCCCCTATATCTTCCGCGGCGCGCTTGACGTGCGCGCCCGCACCATCAATGACGAAATGAAGATTGCCGCAGCCGAGGCGCTCGCCGAACTTGCGCGCGAGGACGTGCCGGATGAGGTGGCAGCCGCCTATCACGGCCAGCGCCCCAAATTCGGACCGGGCTATATCATTCCCGTGCCGTTTGATCCGCGCCTGATTGCCCGCATTCCCGCAGCTGTTGCGCGCGCCGCAATGGCAACGGGCGTTGCCCAGCGCCGCATCGACGATCTGGACGCCTATCAGAACGAATTGTCAGCGCGGCTTGATCCTGTCGCCTCCATCATCCAGCGCATCACGGCGCGCGTGCGCGCCAATCCGCGCAAGGTCGTGTTCGCCGAGGGTGAGGAGGAGGCGGTCATCCGCGCCGCCGCCTCGTTCCAGAGCAATGGATTGGGTCAGGCCGTGCTGGTGGGCCGCCCCGACCGCATCCGCGAGACGATGAAACGCATCGGCATGGAGCCGGGCGATCTTGCCATCGCCTATGCGCCCGACAGCCCGAAGAACGAAGAATACTCGCAGGCGCTTTACCGCCGCCTGCAACGGCAGGGTTCGCTCCTGCGCGACTGCACACGTCTTGTCACGTTTGACCGCAATGTCTTTGCCGCCTCGATGGTCGCCGCCGGTGATGCCGATGCGATGGTCACGGGTGTGACGCGAAATTTCTCGGTGGCGCTTGATCCGGTGCGCATGGTGCTGGACGAGAAGCCCGGACAGCGCGTAATCGGCGTTTCGATGATTTTGGCGCGCGGCCGCACCGTGTTCGTGGCCGATACAAACGTGCACGACATGCCAACCGCCGAGGAGCTGGCTGATATCTCTGAAATGGCCGCAGGCGTGGCGCGCCGTCTGGGCTATGAGCCGCGCGTGGCGCTGCTGGCCTATTCGACCTTTGGCTATCCGCGCGGCGAACGCTCTATCCGCGTGCGCGAGGCCGTGGACATTCTTGAAAAGCGCAATGTCGATTTCCAGTTCGACGGCGAAATGTCGGCGGATGTCGCGCTCAACCGCGCGGCGATGGCGAATTATCCGTTCTGCCGCCTGAAGGACACGGCCAACGTGCTCATCATGCCGGCCATCCACTCCGCCTCGATCTCGACCAAGCTGTTGCAGGAGCTGGGTGGCTGCACCGTCATCGGCCCGCTGCTGGTGGGTCTGGAAAAGCCGGTGCAGATCTGTGCGCTGGGCGCAAAAATGTCGGACATCGGCTATATGGCGGCGATTGCGGCCTTCGACATCAACCGCTGATCTTGCAATCAGCGGCTTCGGGGTCATATTCAGGCCCGGCCCGATAGAGGATTTTGCCGATGAGCCTGATGGCGCATGAGAAGCCACTCGCCGCAGCAACGCTTTCCGAAAAGGAGGCGATTGCCGGTGTGATCGCGCTTGCCCATTTTGCTGGCGCGCGCGGTATGGTGCCTGCGACAGCGGGAAATTTTTCCGTGCGCATGGACGCAACAAGCGCAGCCCTCACCGCAACAGGCTGCGACAAGGGCGCGATCACCGAGGCCCATGTCATCACGGTGCCCATCAACGGCCCGCGCCATCCGCGCGCCTCTGCCGAGGGTGAACTGCATCTGCAGCTTTACCGCGACGATCCCGCCATCGGCGCGATTGCCCATGTACATCACAAATCGGCAACGGTGCTGTCGCGCCGCCATTTGCGCCACGGGCATCTGCGGATTGCCGGATGGGAATTGCTGAAAGTGTTTCGCGGGATCACCACGCACGAAACCCATATCGACGTGCCCATCTTTGACAACAGCCAGGACATGCAATTGCTGGCGCACGAGGTGTCGCGCCGCATTGAAGGCCAGGCGGACTGCTTTGGCTATCTTCTGGCCGGTCACGGGCTATATGTGTGGGGCAAAGACGTTGCCGAAACCCGCCGCCATCTGGAGGGTTTCGACGCCCTCTTTGACATGATCCTTGCCGAGGAGAATGGACCCCAATGAACGCGCCCCTCACGCTCGAACGCACCCGCCTGAAACTCTTCCACGAGATCGACGGCACACGCGCGCATCTTGATGTGACTGACCGCGAAGAGATTGCGGAAGCATTGTCGTCCTTCGGCGTGCGCTTTGAACTGTGGCAGGCGGATACAGTGCTGGACCAGGGCGCTGGGCAGGACGACGTGCTGAAGGCCTATCAGCGTGATGTTGGCCGCATCATGGAAGAAGGCGGTTTCAAGTCGGTGGACGTCATCCGCATGGCGCCCGATCACCCCGACCGCGTGGCCCTGCGCGCGAAATTTCTGGCCGAACACACCCACAGCGACGATGAAGTGCGCTTCTTTGTTGAGGGCGCAGGCGCCTTTTATCTGCACAAGGGCGCAGAGGTGGCGCAACTCGTCTGCACAGCGGGCGATCTCATTTCCGTGCCCAAGGGCATGACGCACTGGTTTGACGCGGGCGAGCGTCCGCGCTTTTGCGCCATCCGCATTTTCACCTCGCCTGAGGGCTGGGTCGCCAATTACTCGGGCAGCGACATCGCCACACGCTTTCCGGCCTATATCAATGTCTGAGTTGCGGGCGCTCATCACCGATATTGAGGGGACCACAACACCAGTCACCTTTGTGCATCAGGTGCTGTTTCCCTATGCCGCAAAACATCTGCCGGATTATGTGCGTGCCCATGCGCTTGATCCAGCCGTCACCGCCGCCCTGAAAGAAACCGCCGCACTGGATGCGCGGGCTGGCGTCAGCGTTGACGCCGCGATCAACGTGCTGCTCGAATGGATTGCCGCCGACCGCAAGGCAACGCCCCTAAAGGCGCTGCAGGGCCTTGTCTGGCGCAAGGCCTATGAGAGCGGTGAAGTGAAATCACCAATCTATGATGATGTCGTGCCGGTTCTGGAGAGCGCGAAGCGGGCGGGCCTGTCACTCCACGTCTTTTCATCGGGTTCGGTGGAGGCGCAGCATCTGCTCTTTGGCCATTCCGACAAGGGCGATCTGCGCCCGCTTTTTACCGGCTGGTTTGACACCACGACCGGCCCGAAGCTGGAAGCAGAGTCCTATCGCCTTATCGCCGCACAAATCGGCTGTGCGCCGGCGCAGGCAGCCTTTCTTTCGGATCATCCCGGCGAAATCGCTGCCGCCCATCAGGCGGGCATGACTGTGTGCCGTATCGACCGCGAGAAGCCGGCAGATTTTTCCGCAACCGATCCCGCCGGAACGCCAGTCGCCGGATCATTCAGCGTCGCCGCGCGCCTGATCGGTCTGCCCGCCTGACTTACGGCAGCGCGCCGCAGCAGCCCTTCAAGCCGCCATCGTCATATTCATAGCGATAGACCGTCTCGCTCATCCCGTCTGAACATTCCCACGTTTCAAGAAGAATGATGCTGGACGCGCCCTGAATGCGGATATCCCAGCCCGCCGCACCCCGCCGGATCAGCGGCCCGTCGCGCTGAATGTCAAAGCCGGCCTCGTGCTCTGGTGTTGTCACACGCACGGAATTTTCGCTGATGTCCGCACTCCAGAAGGGTTCCGTGCCGCCACACGAAAGCGGCAGGGAGAGATTTTCATCGGGCATGATTTCAGCGGCATCAAACGGCTCAAGAAACTTCGCATTCACCCAGCCATAGCCATAGGGGCTGATCGTGTTGAGCCAGCTTGTGCTGCCGACAGTCTTCTCTTCGCCTGTGCTGAAAACGGAAACCGAGTTGAAGGGAATGGCACCCGCAATCTCGGAATCCGCCGAGGGAGAGGTGCGGATGTTCAAGACGTCATTCTCGGCAACGCCGGTGACGCGCCAGCGCATCTCGACATCCTGTGCGGTGGCAAACGGCGCCGCCAGAAGCGCAAATGCAATCGCCAGAACTGTGCTTGCCGCCTTCATTGAATGCCCCCTTCAGCTGATGATGCATGGCACTGACGCATCGCGAAGCGATCCAGTCGAAGGGCGTACGAAGCTGATGTCCAACACGCTTTCACCGCCCTGCCACATTAACCCTGATCCTAGCCGGAATGGCGTCAACTGCCAAAACCGCTTGCGATTTGGGGCCGCCCATGCCGGAATCCGGCCTCTGTCTGGGGCGGAGTAGGTAGCGTGTCTGTTCTTGTATCCAACAATCCGGCGTTGTCGGCGGTGCCCCATGCGCCGCCCGTCAATGATCCCGTCAATGATATCGCGCCGCACCCCCACGCCGACGAGGCCGCTGCCCGCGCGTCTCTGTTGGCCAGCCTGGATGCACCTGCGCCTGATCCGCACCGCATCTTTGCGTCGCTCAATGACTTCACATTGCACTTCTATCGCCGCGCGCCCGAACGCGCCCGCCAGCTTCTGGAGCTGACCATCAAGCTGGGTGAACGCTGGTTTGGCGCGCATGTGAAATCGGTGGCGATTGCACACATGAATGCCGCAACCATTGCGCTCGACAGTCAGGACGGCGAGGCCTGCGCCCGCCATGCCCTGATTGCCGAGCCCGCGCTTGATGCGCTGGGAGAGGCAGACTATGCCGCCCATGCCGCCGACATGCTGGGCAGCGTGGCCATGGGCCGCCGCCGCTTTCTTGAGGCGGCTGCGTGCTTTGCCCGCGCCCTGGCGCGCCTTGAATCACAATATGGCACCGGACACGCCCGCACGCGGGCGATGGCCGCGCGGCTGGCCCGCGCCCATGCGGCGACGGGTGATACGCTCGCCCTGCTGCTGCTCGAAGCACGCTACGGATCGTTGCGCCACTGATCGTTCTTGATCCTGCTGCCACCGTTCGCCCATGATCGCCCATCACAGGGAGGAACATCATGGCGGATCTTCTGGCGCTGTCGCGCGCAGTGATTGACGAGGGCAAGGGCACCGAAGACGTCGGCCCCATCAACCGCATCAATCACCAGCTTTCCGAGCTGGGCAATGGCGTGGCCATGGTCGAGGCCTTTTCGCATTCGGTGCTGTTTGCAACCGATGACGGGCTGGTGGCGTTTGACACGTCCAATCCCGAAGGCGGCTCGAAAGTTGTCAGCGCCATTCGCGGCTGGAAGAAGGACCGTTTCAACACCCTTGTCTATACGCACGGCCATGTCGATCATGTGGGCGGCTGCGGCGCGTTCTGCGCCGACTGCGCGTCATCCGGAACGCCGCGTCCGAGAATCGTTGGCCACGAAAATGTGGCGGCGCGCTTTGACCGCTATAATTTCACGAACGGCTATAACCGCCTGATCAACGAGCGCCAGTTCGGCCAGTTCCGCCGCCGCGGCTATGATATTTCCAGCGAGCAACGGTTTCTGCCGGAAAGTGCGGCAAAGCCCGACACGGTCTACCGCGACCATCTCACGCTCAATATCGGCGGGCTTGACATCGAGCTGCATCACGCGCGCGGCGAAACGGATGACCATACCTGGGCGTGGATTCCCAAACACAAGGCGATCTGCGCCGGTGATTTCTTCATCTGGAATTTTCCCAACGCCGGCAATCCGCAAAAGGTTCAGCGTTACCCGCGCGAATGGGCCGAGGCGATGCGCGCCATGGCAGCGATGGATGCAGAACTCTTCCTGCCTGCCCATGGCCTTCCCATTGAGGGCAAGGCGCGCATCAAGCGCGTGCTGACCGATGTCGCCGAGGCGCTGGAGCATCTGGTGTACGAGACCGTCAAGCTGATGAACGAGGGCGCGCGCCTTAACGACATCGTGCACAGCGTCAATGTCGAACAGCGCGTGCTCGACAAGCCCTACCTCAAGCCGATGTATGACGAGCCGGAATTTGTCGTGCGCAACATCTGGCGGCTCTATGGCGGCTGGTATGACGGCAACCCCGCGCATCTGAAGCCCGCACGCGAAAGCGCACTGGCGCGTGAACTGGCGTCACTGGCGGGCGGCGCGGGCGCACTGGCCAAACGCGCGCTTGAAATGGCTGATAAGGACATCCGCGTGGCCTGCCATCTGGCCGAACTTGCCGTACTGGCCGATCCCGACAGCAAATCCGCCCATGGCGTGCGTGCCGAAATTTTCCAGAAGCGGCGCAATGGCGAAACCTCGCTGATGGCCAAGGGCATTTTTGGCTATGCCGCCAATGAGTCCAAAGCCAGGGCCGAGGGGTGATGCGCTGCCTGTTCAACCCCGCCCCGGCCTGCTAAACCCAAAACTCCCTTTCGTGGCGGAGTAAGCATGCCCCGGCTTTTTCTTGTTGCGGCATTTTCCCTTCTGGTCTCGGCCTGCGGGTTCACGCCGCTTTACGGCACGGGCGGCGAGAACCGCGCCGCCGAAGCATCCCTCGCCACGATTGCGGTTGAAACACCCACGGGCGAGGAGCGCCTGAACCGCATCGCCGAAGATGCGCTGATCGAAGCCCTCGCCCCCGATGGCGTGCGCAGCGCAACCCCGGCCTTTCGCCTGGAAACGCGGTTGAAGGATTCGCGCCGCGGCCTCCTCATTCAGGATGACACGTCGATCACGCGCTATAATTTCCGCGTCACTGCCACCTGGCGGCTGATTGATCCGGCCGGAGACCGCGTGGTGGCCGAGGGCAAGGCGACATCGACCGTTTCTTACAACGTGGCGGACTCGCCGTTTTCAACCGTCATTGCGCGCGAAGATGCCGAGCGCCGCGCCGTGCGCGAGATTGCCGACGAAATCCGCCTGCGCCTGGCGATGGCGCTCTCCGGCCCCGATTGCTGCCGCGCGGCGGCGGGGAANNCTCACCCCACATTCACCCGCACCATCATCGGCACATGATCGGATGGCCGCGGCCAGTCACGCGCATCGGACAAAATCAGGTGGCCCGAAGGCCCCGCAACCAGCGCAGGCGCCAGCGCCGGGCTGACCCACACATGATCGAGCCTGCGCCCGCGATCAGACTTGCGCCAGTCGCTGTTGCGATAACTCCACCACGTAAACACTTTCTCCGACAACGGCACATGCGTGCGCGTCACATCGACAAAGCCGTGGGAGGCAATCACCGCCTTCATGCGGTCGGTTTCCATCGGCGTGTGGCTCACCACATCCAGCAATTGCTTGTGGCTCCACACATCGTTTTCGTGCGGCGCGACGTTCAGATCGCCCACCACCACAATGCGCGCCGAACTCTTTCCGCGCCGCTTGGAGAAATGCCGCTCCATCTCGTCAAGGAACGAGAGCTTGTGCGCGAATTTGGGGTTCGCTTTCACGTCCGGCTCGTCGCCGCCTGCGGGCACATAGAAATTGTTGAGCTCGATGCCGAAGGGCAGCATCACCCGCAAATGCCGCGCATCATCAATGCCGCAAAAGCTTTCCGACTTTGCCTTCTCCAGCGGCAGGCGCGAGAGAATGGCAACGCCGTGATAGCCCTTCTGCCCGTGGATGGCGCGATGTTCAAAGCCCATCGCGGCCAGCGGCTTGTGCGGAAACGAGCCGTTCTCGACCTTGGTTTCCTGCAGGCACAGCACGTCGGGATTGTGTTCGCGCACAAAGCGCTCCACCAGATCCATGCGCAGACGCACGGAATTGATGTTCCAGCTGGCAATCGAGATTGTGCGTGCGGTCATTGTCTCAGAACAGATTAAAGCTCATGCCGGTCACGCCAATGGGCCAGCGGCCGCGCTCGAACAGGGCAAATTTGAGCGCAAACGGATGATCCTCCTCCGCCCGGCCCGATAGCAGAAGCAGGCCGGCCTCATGCGCCGCCTGCACAGCAGCACCAACGGCGGCCGAAATCACCTCGTCGCCGGAAACGCCCCACATGCGCGCAGCGTTGGTGGCACCCTCGCGCGCCGCCTCAACCGCCACCGACTGGATATGGGCAAAGGCAACCGACAGCGCCTCCTCGCCACACAGCGCCAGAGCATCGCTCTCCAGCGCCATGCGCAACTGCTCCTCGGCATCAAAGGCGGAGAGGTCAACGCCCGTGCTTTCGGCGGCTTCTTCCGCCTCGCGCCAGTCGCCAATGGGCGCCAGCGTGCAATCGGGAAAACCCAGCGCATCGAGATAGCGCGAAGAAAGTTGACGCAAAGGCCCGTCGATCTTCTGGCCGACGGCCGAAAACCAGCGCACCGCCCTTAGCTGCGCTGCAAAGCGCGGCACCAGCAGCAGAACCTGCTCGGGCGCGATGTCATCGCCCTCGTCATCAAGGAATGGCAGCGCACCGGCGGGAGTTTCGTCTCCGTCGTCATCATCGCTGTCGTCATAACCTTGCGGCGGCTTTGCGCTCATGGCGCTTCGTGTCACGGGCGCGTGTGAAGCGCAATGGGGCAACAACGATCTCTTCAACCTCCTCCGCCTTCGCGGGGGTGAGCGGAGCGCAAGAGATCGCCTTTGCGATCTGGGTGGGGGCCATTGTTTTCTGCCGCACCCCCACCCGATCCGCAAACGCGGATCGTGCCTCCCCCGCGTGAAGCCACGCGGGCGGAGGCGAAAAAACTAAGTCCGCCCCTTGATTACCCCACCCCGTCGCCCACCAGCACGTCGCGTTTGCCCTGGTGGTTGGGGGGAGAGAGGATGCCCTCCTCCTCCATCTTCTCGATGATGCGCGCGGCGCGGTTATAGCCGATCTGCAGCCGCCGCTGGATATAGGAAGTTGTCGCCTTGCGCTCGCGCAGCACGATGTTGACGGCCTGATCGTAAAGCTGATCGCCCGAGCCGCCTTCGCCCTCGCCCAGCGCCATCGCCATCTCGTCTTCTTCATCCGGGTCTTGCGTGACCGCGTCGAGATATTCGGGATGGCCCTGTTCCTTGAGGTGGCTCACCACCTCTTCGACTTCGCTGTCGGAGACAAACGGCCCGTGCACGCGGCGGATGCGCCCGCCGCCTGCCATATAGAGCATGTCGCCCTGACCCAGAAGCTGCTCGGCCCCCTGCTCGCCCAGAATGGTGCGGCTGTCGATCTTTGACGTCACCTGGAACGAGATGCGTGTCGGGAAGTTCGCCTTGATCGTGCCCGTAATCACGTCAACGGACGGGCGCTGCGTTGCCATCACCACATGAATGCCTGCCGCGCGCGCCATCTGCGCCAGACGCTGTACCAGCGCCTCGATCTCTTTGCCCGCCACAATCATCAGATCGGCCATCTCGTCGATCACGATGACAAGGAAGGGCAAGGGCTCAAGGTTGAGCACTTCCTCCTCATAGATCGGTTCGCCCGTTTCGCGGTCAAAGCCCGTCTGCACCACGCGCTTGAGGACTTCGCGCCTGGCGGTCGCGCGCGCCACGCGTTCGTTGAAGCCTTCGATGTTGCGCACGCCCAGCTTCGACATTTTGCGATAGCGGTCTTCCATCTCGCGCACCGCCCATTTGAGCGCGACGATGGCTTTCTTGGCTTCCGTCACCACGGGCGCCAGAAGATGCGGAATGCCGTCATAGACGGAAAGCTCCAGCATCTTGGGGTCGATCATGATCATGCGGCAGTCGCGCGGACTGAAGCGGTAAAGCAGCGACAGGATCATCGTGTTGATCGCAACCGACTTGCCGGAGCCTGTCGTGCCCGCGATCAGCAAATGCGGCATGCGCGCAAGATCAGCCGTGACCGATGCGCCTGAAATGTCCTTGCCCAGCGCCAGCGTCAGCTGCGTGCGCGGTGTTTCAAATTCGGGGCCGGACAGAAGCTCGCGCAAATAGACCGTCTCGCGCCGCCGGTTCGGCAATTCAATGCCGATCACATTCCTGCCCGGCACCACGGCAATGCGCGCCGATGTCGCGCTCATCGAGCGCGCCACGTCATCGGCAAGGCCGATCACGCGCGACGCCTTGATGCCGGCCGCAGGCTCCAGCTCGTACATCGTCACAACCGGGCCGGGCCGCACCTTGGTAATGGTGCCGCGCACGCCAAAGTCAGAGAGCACGCCTTCCAGCACGCGGGCATTCTGCTCCAGCGCCTCATCAGATTCGCGGGGCTCGGCCACGACCTTGGGCTTGGCGAGCAGCGAGAGCGGCGGCAACTCGAATTTTGCATCATCAAAGGCAAGCTGCGGCTCGGCTTCCGCCTTGGCGCGCTTGCTTTGGCGCTGCGGCTTGGCGTCACGCGCAATGCGCGGCTCTTTCCGCACGGGTTCGGCGGTGGGGGCGGCCAGCGCCTTGGGTTCCACCTTGGCGTCATCGTCAAAGGCCGGCATGGCGCGCTCAACCAGCGGCGCACTGCGCGAGAATTTGCTGTGCAGCCAGTGCCACGCCTCCACGCCATAACGCCAGGCACGCGCCATGAGGGAGGCAGAAAGCGACAGAAACCGTCCGACCGCGCCAAAAGTGAGCTGGGCCGAGAACAGGAGAAAGACAAGTCCGCCCACACCGGCCAGAAGGGCAGCAACGATAAGAAAATCCTGTAACCCGCCGAGCGCAAGCGCGCTGTCGCACAGATTGACAAGTGTCGTGCCGATCACGCCGCCCAGCCCGGCTTTGGTGGGCAGAATGCCCATCGGCGGCAGAATGGCAAACGCCCCCGCCAGCAAAATGGCGGCAAGCGGCAGCGCCACAAGACGAAGGCCCCAGCGCGTCACGCGATGGCCCAGCATCAGATAAACGCCCCACGCTGCCAAAGGCAGAATGAGCGCGATCACGCCAATGCCCAAAGTCTGAAGTGTGAAATCGGCAAAGAAAGCGCCCGCGCTGCCCAGAAAATTGCGCGTCGCATGACCGCTGGCGGCATTCATGCTGGGGTCAGCCGGATCAGCCGTCACCAGCGCAACAAGCGCGGCCAGCGCCATCACCCACAGCAGCAGGCCAAAGCTCTGCCGCGCGAAAATGACCAGTGGCCGCCACAGCGCATCTGGCAGAAATGAGAGGATGCGCGGCGGCGCCGGAATTTCGGCAGGTGCGCGCACGCGACGCGGCGCACGCGGGCGCACGGCATCGTCCGCCTCGTCCGCATCATCAAACACGGAAGGTTCAACGCGAAGCGCGGTCATAAACCCTCTCCTGAACCGGACATCCCAAACGCACGTTCTGCACTTCCACCTCCTCCGCCTTCGCGGGGGAGGTCGGATCGCCCTTGCGATCCGGGTGGGGGCCAAGCTTTTGCGCTGCCTTCCCCCACCCGCGATGCGAAGGCATCGCTGGCCTCCCCCGCGCAAAACCGCGCGGGCGGAGGCGAAAGCAGGCGGCGTCGGAACATCAGCTCATGGCACCCTGAACCGGATGCGGGGGGGGGCAGTTTGCCTGATCCCGCCCCTTCAAGTGCTGCCCATTTGGTTTCCAAACCGTTAACGGGCGGTCAGAAGGCAACAGGATTGCTTACGCTCCGAATTTTTCCCCCAGCAATTCCTCGGAAAGCGTCCACAGGCGCCTGGCGGCCTCGCCATCCATCGCCCAGGGGCGGATGCCCGAAAAGCCCTTGTCATCGGCCGGAACCGGGGTCGCGATGTTGCAGTCCTCGCAATAGACGCCACCACCCGCCGCCAGCAGAGGCGAGGTCGCGCACCACACGGCGGTAGAGGCGCCGCCAGCAGGCGTCTTGAAGCGCTCATTGACCTTGCCCTCGGCGTCGATCCAGCCCGCGGCGCGCATCTCCTCCATCGTCAGATCACGCTGCAGGTTTGTTGCAATGCCGCCGGGATGGACCGAATAGGCGCGCATGCCCAGCGGCTCGATGCGGCGGTTCAGCTCCAGCGCGAACAGCGCATTCGCCGTCTTCGATTGGCCATAGGCAACCCATTTGTCGTAAGGCTGCTTTTCAAAATGCGGATCATCAAAGCGCACCGGCGAGATGCGGTGGCCGATGGATGAAAGCGCAACCACGCGCGCGCCCTTCGCCAGAACCGGCGACAGATGGCCCACCATCAGCATATGGCCCAGATGATTGGTGGCGAATTGCGATTCAAGCCGGCCATTGATGCGCCGTTCGGGCGTGGCCATGATGCCCGCATTGTTGATGATGATGTCGAGCGGAATTTTCCGCGCGACGAATGACTTGGCGAATGCCCGCACCGAGGCGAAATCGCCAAGGTCCATGTCGGCGGTCTCAATCGCATTGTTCCGCGTGGCAGCCCGCAGCTCTGCCGCCACATCGTCACCCGCCTTGCGGTTTCTCACCGGCATGATGACGCGCGCGCCCGCCTTCGCCAGTGCCCGCACCGTTTCAACACCAAGGCCCGACGCACCGCCCGTCACCAGCGCCGTCTTGCCGGCAAGATTGATGCCTTTGACGACCTCGCCCGCCTCACTGCGATAGCCAAAGGGGGATGTGATGGGTTGCTGGGCAAGCGGCATGGCGTGGCTCCTGAATGATGGAGCCGCGATGGGATTCCCATTTGCAGGCAAAGGCAAGCGCCCCCCGAAAATGCGAAGCCCCTCTTGCCCGGGGGGAGGGCGGCAAGAGGGGCTTCTGTTCAACCCGGGCGGGGTGTTGGGGTGCGGGGTGCCCGGGCAGAATGAGCGACGCGTCAGCCCGGCGTTGCGGGCGGCGGCGGGGCCACTGGCGCAACCGGCGGGACGGGCAGAGGTGGTGCCGACGGCACGCTGGGCGCGCGCGGGGCGCGTGCAGGCGCTGACAGATCACCGTCCGGGCTGCCGCCGATGCGGATATCACCGCCATCAGACGAGAGCTGTCCGCTATAGGACGCAAACCAGACATCGCCGGAACCGACAACGCTGATGCTGGGGTTCACGGCCTCGCCATTGAAATGGAACGTGCCGGAGCCTGCGATCGCAACCTCAACCGGTTCGGCGCGGCCATTGCGGATGCGCACATCGCCCGAACCTGCAATCGACACATCAATGGCGCCACTGAGATTATCGACGATGCATTCACCTGAGCCCGCAATTTCAACCGCCAGGCTGCCATTGACGTTGCCCAGCGCCACATCGCCCGAGCCAGCAACTGAAATGCTGGCTGACTGGGTGTTGCCGACAATGATGTCGCCGGAACCTGCAATGCCCGCGCTGAGTGCGCCAGAGACAGAGAGAATCTGGATTTCACCGCCACCGGCCACTTCAATTTCAGCACTCGACACATTGCCGATCACGGCATCGATCGAGCCAAGGCCTTCAAGCGTCAGCGGGCCGTTGGTCGAACCCACTTCGAGATCGCCGATGTAACTTTCGAATGCAACGGGCGCGCCCTCGGGCACTTCGATCTGGATTTTGAGATCCTTGATCTCGGCGTGGTCGCCCTCGAATGACCAGTCCAGCCACTCGTCGATCCAGTCGCTGCCCGTATGGCCTTCCATCTCGATGACGACGCTGTCACCGTCCTGGCGCACGACCACCAGTGAGATCACCTGCTGCTTGCCTTCGACGCGCACCGTCACGCCGGTAGCGGCCGGATTGACCGCAACAGTCGTCACGCCAACGACGCCGTCCATCGAAAGACTGCGGACGGCAAAGGACTGCGCGTCGCGCTGGATCCAGGGATTGTCATCGGCCAGCGCCGTTGCGGGCACCAGCGCCGTGGTGGCGGCCAGAAGAATGGCAAAACGGGGGGAAAGTCTGCTCATCAAATCTGTCCCTCACTGAGACCCCTTGGCAAAAGCGTCAGGGGCGGTTCATGGCGCTACAAGGCAGCGCTTCGTGGGATCAGTTAGGCATGGGACCGGCCAGGCCAGCGGTGACGCACGTCACAACGCTGTTTAACTTTCAGGGTGTTAGCGTCTGGCCTTCGCGGGCTGCTATAACTTTGATTTTATTCAATTTTCCTGCGTCACGGGCTTCCCGGACGATCTGATCCATCGCCCGGTCGTCATGGGCCGGATCGTGATGGAACAGGACATAGAGCTTGACCTGCGCGGCAGCAGCCAGTTCCAGCCCGGCGCGCCAGGTCGAGTGGCCATAGCCTGCCTTGTCGGGATATTCGGTGTCCGTATAGGACGCATCGTAGATGAAGATGTCGGTGCCCCGGATGAATTCCGTCAGCGAAGGATCGGGCCACGCTCCCGCCACATGCTCAAGATCGGTGATGTAGGAAATCGATTTCCCGCTGCATTCGATCCTGAAGCCGGTCGCACCATTGGGGTGATTGAGCTTGTGCGTTTTCAGCGTCACGCCCGGCACGGTCGTGATGGTTTCACCACCGGCAAAGTCACGCCAGTCGATCTGTGCACGGAAGATTGCCGGATCAACCGGAAAGATCGGCGCCGTCATCAGCGTGGAAACCGCATCGCGCGTTTTCCATGGCGCCGAAAGATGGCCAGACCAGATGCGGAACTTGTTTTCGGCGCGATAGAACGGCGCAAAAAACGGAATGCCGCAGATATGATCGAAATGCGTGTGTGTCAGGAACATGTCCACATCAAGCGGATGCGGGCCACGCGCATCCAGCGCATCACCCAGCGGACGCAATCCCGTGCCCGCATCAAAGATGATGGTGCGCCCGCACGCTGTCACCTCAAGGCACGACGTATTGCCGCCATAGCGCGCATAGCTGGCGCCGCCACACGCAACTGATCCACGCGTGCCCCAGAACCGCACTGAAAATCCGTTCGGATCAGGCTTGCCGGAAAGGCGCGAGAGCAGGCGTTTGACCGGCATCACGGCACCAGCCTGTAGCCGCCGGTCTCGGTCACCAGAAGGGTGGCCTTGGCGGGATCAATCTCGATCTTCTGGCGCAGGCGATAGATATGCGTTTCCAGCGTGTGCGTGGTGACAGCAGGATTATAGCCCCACACTTCATGCAGCAGTGTTTCGCGCGAAACAACTTTCGGCCCTGCGCGATAAAGGAACCGCAGGATCGCCGTTTCCTTTTCCGTCAGGCGGATTTTGCGCGCGCCTTCCGTCAGAAGCTTGGCGCTGGGTTTGAACTGATAGGGCCCGATGGCAAAGACCGCATCCTCGCTCTGCTCGTGGCTGCGCAGATGGGCGCGCATGCGGGCCAGCAGCACCGGAAACTTGAAGGGCTTGGTGACATAGTCATTTGCGCCGGAATCAAGACCCAGAACCTGATCGCTGTCGCCTGCAACGCCGGTCAGCATGATGATGGGGGCGCGCACGCCGCTTTTGCGCATCAGGCGGCAGACTTCCCGTCCATCAAGATCGGGCAGCCCGACATCAAGCACCACAAGATCAAACTGGCTTTGACGCGCACGCTCAACGCCGGACGCGCCCGTGGGCGCCTCATCGGTTTCGAACTCGCCGGAAAGGCGCAGCTGTTCCGAGAGCCCTTCCCTCAAGTCTTTGTCGTCATCGACGAGCAGGATGCGCCTTTTGGCAGACATTCCCTTTCGGCGTCCCTTCGCGTTTCCTTTGGGGAAACGTTGTTCCCCACACCTTTTCGCGTGCTTGCGGCACGCTGCCCTTTGCAGCTTCTATCCTATACGACGTAAAAAATGCAAAAAGACGGGAACTTTCCTTCCCTCGCGGCCTTGTGACTTTGGAACAATGCCGCAGGAATGTTGACCGGGCCTATATGACGCAGCCCCTTTTCAGTGCCGTTGAAGAAGCAGCCTTGGTCCTGCGCCGGGGCCTGCCCGTCTGCCTGACGGATGGCAGCAATGCGCTTCTGGCCCTGTCGGCTGAAACGCTGACCCCGGACAGGCTTTCAGCCATGAAGCCTGAGCGCGCTGTGATCCTGATTACGCATCCGCGCGCCGCTACCCTCAAGATCAGGCTTTATACCGAGGGCGCGATTGCCATCCCCTTCCCGGCCGAGCGCGGGTTTGAACTTGTCCGGCATCTGGCTGATCCGATTTCGGATCTGTCTCACCCGCTGATGGGCCCCTTTCATGCACTGCGCGACGGCGTGGGAACGCTTCATGTCGCAGCGATCAAACTCGCCAAACTTGCCGGGTTGCTGCCCTGCGTGGTGGCGCGCCCGGCAACGCCAGAGGAACGGAAAGCCTGCCCCGCTGCGGCGGCAAGCGATGTGCTTTCCTATGACGACGCGCAGGCGCGCGCCTTTCGCGCGGTGGCCTCGGCGCGCGTGCCGCTGAAGGGCGCGGAGGAAACGCAGGTCGTTGCCTTTCGCGCCAGCAATGGCGGGCCGGAGCACCTTGCACTTTTGATCGGCAATCCCGTGCCACCGGGCCCGGTTCTGGTGCGCCTGCATTCAGAGTGTTTTACGGGTGATCTTCTGGGCTCGCTCAAATGCGATTGCGGCGATCAGCTGCGCGGCGCGATCGAGGCGATTGCCAAGGGCGGTGGTGGCGTTCTGCTTTATCTGGCGCAGGAGGGGCGCGGCATCGGCCTGATGAACAAGCTCAGAGCCTATGCGTTGCAGGACCAGGGTTTTGATACGGTCGAAGCCAATCTGCGTCTGGGCTTTGGCGAGGATGAGCGTGTCTTCCGGCCTGCGGTCACCATGCTGACGGCGCTGGGATTTACGCGCATCAGGCTGCTGACCAACAATCCTGAAAAGGTGGACGCGCTCAAGCGCATGGGCCTTGAGATGGTTGAGCGCGTGCCGCACGCCTTTCCCGCCAACCCGCACAACGCGCATTATCTGGCCACCAAGCGCAAGAAAGCCGGCCACGACATTTGAAAGTCCGGCTAGGCGCCGCCAGCACCAAGCCCGAGAAAGACAAAGATGGCAGATTGAAGCCGCTTGAGGTCTCCAGCGCTCAAGCGTCCGATTCGTTTGCCCAGCCGGGTGCGGTCAACCGTCGTCACCTTGTCTGCCATGAAGCGCGTGGGCGCGCGCAATCCGTTCGCGCTGTCGGGCGCCACAAGTATCCGCATCAGGGGCGCGTCAACTTCGTTTGAAGTCGCCAGACAGATGGTGATGGAGCCGGTCTCGCTGAAACTGTCATCCTGAATGATGACAGCCGGGCGCGGCTTT
The DNA here is from genome assembly GCA_002352285.1 of Alphaproteobacteria bacterium UBA2784. GTDB lineage: Bacteria > Pseudomonadota > Alphaproteobacteria > Micropepsales > Micropepsaceae > UBA2784. Next base: position 50,924 of record DEIC01000112.1, read on the forward strand.
CCGGCATAGTCGCCGCCACCAGCGACCGTCCAGATTTCACCTCGCTTCATGATTCTGAGATGGCTTCAACAAAGGCGATGTCGTCGGCCTCGCCAGTGCTTGCCGCAATCGCGCGCGCCTGCTTGCGCGCCGCCGCCCGGAATGACGCAGTTCTTACATCCGGAAGCCAGACCTGAACGGGCCGCAAACCCTTTTCCTTGAGCCGCGCGCGGTGCGTTCGCACCTTCTTGCGCATCTGCGCGCGAGAAGATGTGTCTGACGGGACAGCCTGCTCTCGCTGCCGGGGTGGTCGCTCAGTCAAGGAAGCCTCCGGGCCTCTGGGTTACATGTAACCAAGCATGCGCCAGGACACATTCTGCCGCAAGCCCGGCAGGATTTGCCGGGCAGCCCCGCGCTTTTCCCCTCCTAACTCATTGAAATTGCGCAGCATCCCGTCTGGCCCGGCCCTTGCGAGGCAAAGCGCGTGCTCCGGCAAAAGGCCGGACGGGATCTTTGAAAAAGGGAGAACCGCCATGATCGACAGCAATCTTGCCCGCGCCATTGCCAATCCTGCTGAACTCTTCAGCGCCGCGCGTGCCGCGCGCAGCGAGGCGACCGGTGGTGTGCATGCCGGTAACGATCCGACTGGCGGCATCAGCTTTGACGATGTGCTGGATGCATTGAACCCGCTGCAGCACATGCAGGGAATCGGATCGATCTTCCGCGAATTGACGGGCGACGAGCCCTCGCCCGCCGCCAGGGGCGCCGGCAATTTCCTTTTCAACGGTAATCCGGAAGCGCTTCTGGCGCTGGCGCGCGAGCGTTTCAGTGACCGGCCGGTTGATCTCTCCAACCCGCTGCCGGCCGGCGACCTTTCGGCAATGATGGCGGCCCGCATGGCGGCGCGCGACATTCCGGTCAACCCGATGATTGAGGACGGTCCTGCCTCACGCGTTCGTTTCGACCGCATCTGATCGTCTGAGCCACAGCATCAGGCGGGCGTGAAGCGTGAGGCTTTGCGCCCGCTTCTGCTTTCTGGTTTGCTGAAGAGATGCTGACCGAGCTTTTGCTTGAGCCCGAAGAAAACGGCCTGCGCTTCCTGCGCGCGGGCGCGACGCGTTATCGCTGCGCCATCGGCAAAGGCGGCGTCTCGCCGGGAAAGCGCGAAGGCGACGGCGCAACACCGGTCGCGGTGATGGCGTTGCGCCGCCTGTGGTGGCGCAGGGATCGCATCGCGCATGTCCACTGCGCCCTGCCGATGTCAGAGATTACGCCGGACCTTGGCTGGTGCGATGATCCGGGCCACGCGTCATACAACAGGCCTGTCCCCCTGCCCTTCGCCGCCAGTCACGAGAAGATGTGCCGGGATGACGGGCTCTATGATCTGGTGGTGGAGCTGGGCTGGAACGATGCGCCGCCAAAGCCCGGCCATGGCAGCGCGATCTTCATGCACATCGCCCGCGAAAACTATGGGCCGACGGAAGGCTGCATTGCCCTCGCGCGTGATGACCTGATGGCGCTGCTTTCCCGGGTTGATGCAAACACGCTGCTGACCGTACGGGGGTGAATGGAAGCGCAGTGCCTTCCCTCTCCCCTCCGGGGAGAGGGAAAGACAGACGCCAAGTCCCCTACTCGTACCTCAACGCCTCAATCGGATTGAGGCGCGATGCCCGGAGCGCCGGGAAAAACCCGAACACGATGCCGAACAGTGCCGAGAACACGGCGGCAAAAACGATGATGCCGATGGAGGGAATGAACGGCACACCCATCAGGCCGGTGATCAGAACCGAAAGGCCCAACCCGATCACAATGCCCGCAATGCCGCCCAGAAGGCCAAGGATCATCGCCTCGATCAGGAACTGCCACAGCACGTCCTTCTGCTGTGCGCCGATGGCAAGACGGATGCCGATCTCGCGCGTGCGCTCCGTCACCGAGACCAGCATGATGTTCATGATGCCGATGCCGCCCACGATCAGACTGACAAAGGCAATGGCGCCCACGAACATCGTCATGATGCCCAGCACATTCTGCACTTCGCCCAGGAAGGCAGAAACCTGATCGATCGAGAAATTGTCCGGTTCGCCCTCGGGCACACTGCGGCGCTGGCGCAGCAGCGAGCGCAAGCCATCAATCACGGCCTGCGCATCCTGCCCGTTGGCCACAGCCACCTGAATGGTCGCCACGTCCGAATTGCCCACGATGCGCCGCTGATAGGTGCGCAACGGCATCAGGATGCGGTCATCCTCGTCATTGCCGAAAGTCGTCTGGCCCTTGGGCGCCAGAAGGCCGATCACTTCGCATGAGACATTTTCCACCCGGATCTTGAGACCCAGCGGATTCTGCGCGCCAAAAAGCGTATCCCGCACGGTCTTGCCGATGATGCAGACAGGTTTGCCCGCCGCCAGCTCACCTTCCGTGAACTCGCGGCCCATCTCGAACACCCACAGGCGCACCTTGAAATACTCGTTGGTCGAGCCGATGACGACGGTGTCGTGGTTGACATTGCCATAGACCACGCGCCCGCCCGAGCCGTTCGACGGCGCGACAAACTCGATACCCGGCACGCCGCGACGGATCGCATCCACGTCGCGCATGTCGAAAGGCACAACCCTGGCGCGGTTGGGCCCGTTGTTGCTGTCGGGCGATACGAAGATGAGGTTCTGGCCGATGCCTTCGAATTCCTTTGTGATCTGGGCGGTAAAGCCGTTGCCCAGTGTCACAAGGATGATGACCGCCATGACGCCGATGATGATGCCCAGCGCCGTCAGGATCGTGCGCATCTTGTTGGCGCGCAGTTCGCGCAAGGAAAGCTGGATGATGGTCCAGTACATGGTCGCGCCCTCCCCTTACGCCCGCGTTTCGTCGCTGGCGATGCGCCCGTCCTTGAAGCGCATGTGGCGCGGCGCATAGGCCGCGATGTCTTCTTCGTGCGTTACCAGCAGGATCGTGATTTTCAGCCGCTGATTGAGATCAGAGAACAGCCGCATGATTTCATGGCTGCGCTGGCTGTCGAGATTGCCGGTCGGTTCATCCGCCAGAATGACGGCAGGATTGGTGACAAGCGCGCGCGCAATCGCCACGCGCTGCTGCTGGCCGCCGGAAAGTTCTGACGATGAATGGTTCTCGCGGTCAGCAAGACCGACTTTGGCCAGCGCCTCGCGCGCGCGCTTCCTGCGCTCGCGCGCCGAAAGGCCCATGTAAATCATGGGCAACTCGACATTCTCAAGTGCGGTGGTGCGCTTGAGGAGATTGAAGCCCTGAAAGACGAAGCCGAGATAGCGCTGGCGCAGCATCGCGCGCTGGGCGCGATCAAGTGTCTCAACAGCAGCGCCCATGAAGCGGTAGGAACCCGCCGACGGCACATCAAGACAGCCCAGAATGTTGAGGGTCGTCGACTTGCCTGAGCCCGATGCACCCATGATGGCGACAAACTCGCCACGATTGATCTCGAAGGACACACCATCGAGCGCGCGCACCTCCGCGTCACCATGGCCATAGACCTTCATCACGCGGTCAAAGGCGATCAACGGCGCCTGCGTGCCCGTTGCGTTGCGCATATTGGCGGCCGTTCCGGTCTGCATGTTCATGGCCCTGCCCTCCTGCCCGCCATACTGGCTTGCGTTACGCTCAGCCGCCGCTCTGCATGCGCAGAATATCAACCATGACTTCCATGCCCGGCGTGATGTCGCCCGACGTAATCTCGGTCCACGTCCCATCGCTCACGCCAACAGTGACCTCGTGCGCAACAGGCTGGCCGTCTGGGCCCATGGTGAAGACACGGCCCTTGGTGCTGTCCGTGTTGGCATTGTCCGGCGTCGCGCCGCTCTCGGCGGCGGCAGCGCGTTCGGCTGCAAAGATCTCCGGCGGCACAAAGCGCAGCGCGCCCGAGGGCACCAGCATCGCCTTTTCGACCGTGCGCACCGTGATCTGGGCAGACGCCGTCATGCCCGGCTTCAGGAGGCCATCCTCATTGCCGACCGAAAGAATGGCCGGATAGGTGATGACGCCCTGATTGTTGGTCGGCGCGTTGTAAAGCTTGGCCAGCGTTGCATTGAACGTGCGCGAGGGGAACGCATCGACCACAAACGTGGCGGGCTGCTGCTCCTGCACCTGGCCGATATCGGCCTCGTCAATCGCGGCATGCAGTTCAAGCTGGCGCAGATCGCTCGCCAGCGTAAACAGCACCGGCGTCTGGAATGAGGCAGCGACTGTCTGGCCAAGTTCGATCTTGCGCTCCAGCACCACGCCATCAATCGGCGAGCGCACGATGGCTTTTTCGATGTTGGACTCAACGGCGGCCAGCTGCGCCTTGGCAACCGCCACATCGGCATTGGCGGCTTCAAGTCCTGCAACGGCACGCGTGTGACCGGCAACGGCTTCATCAAGCGTTGCCTGCGAGATCGCGTTGCGCTGGATCAGCTCTTCGGCGCGATCCTTGCGGTTGCGCGCTTCTGTCAATGTTGCCTTGGCCGTCTGCACCTGGGCTTCGGCTGCCTGCAGGCGGGCCAGCGCCTGCGTGCGCTGCGCTTCAAGTTCGGTCGTATCAATGCGGGCCAGCACCTGGCCGACAGTGACGGGATCATTGTAATCAACCTCGATGGCAACGATGCGGCCCGACACTTCGGCGCCGACTTCAACCTTGTTGACGGGTTCAAGTGAACCGGTCGCGGTCACCTGCACCACAAGCGGGCCTTCCTTGGCGGCCTGCGTGCGGTACTGCACCGGCTGCTCGCCACCACCCATCATGTTCATGAGCAGGAAGAGGCCAACGGCCACGCCAGCGGTCACCCAGACCCAGCGGCGCTTGTAGAACGGCTTCTTCACCGCCGTGCGGCCACGGCCAGAGGCGTCGAGCCCCAACGCATCGCGGATGTCGGATTCGGAGGTCATCTTGTTCATGGCTTCCCGCAACAGAACTGGCCGCGATAGGCGGCCGCTTACCCTGCCCTAGCAAAAAATGATGAAAATCAGGTGGTTAAGAGACAACCGCCGATCTGCACCATCCTACTGCTACGAAATTGCTGATAGTGCTAAGCAGGCACTATCGGCACCTGACAAAGTTGCACGTCTCTTGGGGAATATATGTGACTGAAATCACAAGGCCGGGCGCTTTGTGACCGGGAACACAAAAGCGTGAACGCAGCGCTGCTTCAATGACACGCGTTCAGTGACATTGCCCCGCGCCGCCCGGGATGTGGACATAGCGAAGGGTGAAATCGCTGCGTCCGATGCGCGCATCTATGCCGCCCATTTTCTCGCCACCGGTCAGCTGAACCCCCATCGCCTGTTCCAGCCAGGCGATCAGCGAAGGCGACGGCATCGGATTTTTCTCGCCGCGCACCAGCCAGGCGATCAGACAGTCACGGGAATCTTCCCGCACATCTGGAAACACCGACACCGGATAACCCGGAATGAGCACGCGCGATTCTGAAAAACGCTGGCGCAGATTGCCGCCCAGATACATGCCCTCGCCAAGACTGTCGACGACAATCGTGCCTTGCGTGAACCCGGCCTTTTCCAGTTCGGCCGCATACCAGGCGAAGGGCTGATACTCCCAGCAATTCTTGCAGCCATTTTCCTGCGACGCATAGGCAACGAAGCGCGCGGCAATGGCCACCACGGCCACCGCCATCACGGCCAAAATGTAGAACCATGCGGCCCGCGCAAATGCCGCCATGCCGCCGCTGCGTTTGACAAAAAGGAAAAGAAGGATGGGAAGCGCCACGAGCACCTGATGCATCCAGCGCGCCTTGAAGGCCGTTGCGCCGCCCGCGATCACCGGCAGCCACATCATCAGCGCCGCCGCAACAATCAGCACCCACAGAAAATGCGTCCAGTCACGGTCAAGCAGGCGCACCTCGCCATAGTGCAGCTCTTCGCGCGCATAGTGCCGGGCATTGAAAGCGTGCCAGAAGAGCAGGGCGAAAATGATGAGGAAGGGCAGGGTGAACTCACCCAACGCAAGCATGAGCGCCAGCGTGCCTTCCAGAAACGCGGCAAAGCCGGTCGCCTGCGCCTTGGTGACCCCCTCGGCGAGATCCGTCAGCGAGTACTCAAACGTAACTGCCCAATAGCCATAGGGTGCCAGCAACAGAAGGCAGACGCCAAGTGCCGCAACGCTCCACCACGACCACAGCCGCCCGCGCATCGCTGGCGTGAAGAGAAGGGCGGCAATGACCGCCGCCGGAAACACCGCATAGACATACTTGGCAAGAATGCCGAACGCCGTGATTGCGCCAAACCACAGATAATCCCTGGGCGCGCCGCGTTCGGCCAGCATCGCTGCGTTCCACAATCCCGCTGACAGGAGCGACATCAGGAGCACGGTATGCATCAGGTCGATGTGCGGATAATAGCCAACCGTATAGGTGAGCGAGAATGCAAAAGTGGCGAGCGCGGCCAGCACCTCGTCCTTCAGGATCACGCGGCCCGCCTGATAGAGCGCGGCAAAGCCGAGGAACATCACCACATATTTGAAGGCAAAGAGCGCCGCGCCCGATAGCCCGAACACGCTTTGCCACAGATGCATCAGCCAGGTAATCAGCGGCGGGTGGCGGAAGCGGTAGCCCAGCGACAGTTCCTGGGCAAAGAGCATCTGCTCGGCTTCATCAAGGCTCAACACCGGCGAGAGCAGGAGCCGCGTGATGAAATGGGCCGCGCACCAAAGCGCAATGATGATGAAAACATTGCGCGGACGCGCCAGCACACCCATGACGGTTTCAGCAGCCCGCATGGCGGTCAGCACTCGGTCGCTTCAGGAAACCGCGCGCGGCGGTTCAGCCAGCGCACGCCCCACAGATCAAACAGGCCCACCCAGAAGCGGCCCCAGATGCCGTATTTCGACGTGCCTGCCGCACGCGGGCGGTTATTGACCGGCATGGTCTCGACCTCCCAGCCGCCGCGCCGCATCAGCGCGGGAAGGAAGCGATGCATGCCATCAAAGAAGGCGACATCGGCAAAGGCTGCGCGGCGCATCAGCTTGAAGCCGCAGCCCGTGTCGCTGGTGCCATCATTGAGAAGGCGCTTGCGCACGCGATTGGCGATTTTCGATGACAGTGATTTCAGCGTCCCGTCATTCCGCTTCTTGCGCTGGCCGGCAATGATGCCAAGCCGGGGCGGCGCATCAGCGCGGGTTGCCTGCTGGAGCGCGGCCAGCACGTCGGCCGGATCATCCTGCAGATCACCATCCAGCGTCTGCACCCATGTGCCGCGCGCAGCCCGCATGCCGGTGACAAGCGCCGCACTTTTTCCGCAGCGTTCGGCATGCGCCACAATACGCATCGCCGGGTCTGATGCTTTGAGCGCCTTGAGCTCCGAGAGCGTGGCGTCTGATGAGCCATCATCGACAAAGAGAAGCTCATAGGCCACGCGGCCCTTGAGCGCTTGCTCGACCTGGGCCTTCAGCGGCGCGACATTGCCGGCCTCGTTGAAGACCGGCACAAGAATGGTGAGCGGCAGAATGGCTGCGGCAGGGTTTGGCTCTGTCATGGGGGGCGAACCTAGCCGCAATTGCAGCCTGCGCAAACCCCGTCGCAGCCCCGGTTAGGAGCCTTGTGGCCGGAAAGTTAATCCGGCTCCAGCGGCACCTCGGCTGCGGCGTCAAACGTGACCTCGAAGGTCGGGATGAAGGGGATCACGAATTCATGGGTGTAGCTGGCAGCGAAGCTGGCAATAGGCACGTCACCGGAATTGTTCACGGCATAAGTGACAGTCACGGCTTCGCTGATGATGTCATCCAGCTCGCCATTGAAATAGGCCTGCACCTGCGACTGGGACATGGATTGATTGACCATGACGCGGCGCGCCGTCTGCTCCAGGGCGAACTGGACCGTATTGGCCTTGTAGAGCGCCATGCCGGTCTGGATCGTGCCAAAGAGGAATGTCGCAAAGATGGGCAGCACCAGCGCGAACTCGACCGCGCTCGCCCCGGCCGTATCACACAGGAGCTGCCGCAACCGCCGCATCAGCGCACCCTGACCGTTTGGGACGCAGCGTGCGATTCATCCATCAAAATGCCCTCGAACAATGCTGAAGCCGTGATCCGGTTATAGGCATCGGGATAGGTCGCATCCGCACACAGCGTATTGCACGCATGAGCCTCTGTTCCGCACATGCAGTAGCGCTCGGCAAGGATCGTGGTGGTGGCAGGCCGAGTGGTCCAGCTTGTCTCGACCACGCTTTGCGCCAGTGCGAGGTCTTCACCGCCATTCATGAAATACTGGATGCCGGCGCGCAGCGCTGACTCCATGTCGCCGCGCTGATAGGAAAGAAAGCCGATATCAACGACGCCCAGGAGCGCAAACATGAAGACAGGCGACACCAGCGCGAACTCCACCGCCGAGACGCCGCTCTCGTTCCGCCTGAACCTTTTGAACCATCGACGCAGCATGAGCTACTCCACAAGCGAGACGCGGCCGGGCAGGGGCATGTTACCGATACCCTGCGCGGTGCAGTCTGCATTCATGTTGGACGAGCCGGTGAATTTCAGCGTGTAAGAGACGATGCGCAGGCAGCCATTGTTGCCTGAGAAATTGCCCAGGAATTCGACTTCCTGCGACGGCATATAGATGGCGCCCGTCAGCGACGTCGCCGCTGTACCGTTGAATTTGTTGGAGGCGGACGCATTATCGCGGTCGCTGAAAAACAGGATGCCGGCATAGGCGCCGGTTGTCGGCGCAGACAAGGTGATCGTCGCATTGCCGTTGAAATCAACCGTCGCGCCATTGGTCAGGAAGAAAACGACTTCCGAGCCGGTCACCACGGCATTGGCATTTATGCGGAACGTGCCGCCATCCATCACATAGACGCCGGACGAGAATGTCTTCGTTCCCTTGAGATTGCCGCCACCGCAATACCGGCCTGGTGAAAGCGTCTGTGCGCCATTGCCGTTTGGCAGCGTCTGGCATGCCCCAACGGTGGAGGGTTCTGCCAGATTCTTGAAAGGATCCGTGGCGGGCGTCACATAGGTTTGCGGCTCGCTGCATGATGTCAGGCTCAAGCCGTCATCCACCGACACGCCGCCCGCTGAAAGCGCACAGGGCACTGTCACGTCTGCCGAACCGCTGACGATGAGCGCCGCGTCAGCCAGCGAGTTCGACATGATGTTGCAGCCATTGATGAGCGTCAGCGCGTTGCCCGTAAAGGTGAGTGCGCCCGACGCCTCTGGCGCCAGCGCAAGGATGCAGGCCTCGCCACCATCCTCATAGCGCGCCACGCCGCGCGTACGGATGAGCACTTCCTCATCATCAAAGATGCCGGAGAAAAAGCGCGGCGCATTGGCCGTCAGGATCACCTCGACCGAGCGGCTGTCTTGATAGCTGCCCGACGTAGGGGGCGTGTTGACAGTGATTGTGTCGCCGGTCGCGCCCTCATACCCATTTTCCAGCGCTTCAAGCGTGGCGGACGCCGCAATCTCGCTGTCAGTGCCGCCGCTGCGCTTTTCAACCGCGCCCGCAATGGCAGCGACGTCGGCCGCAGACTGGAGTTCGCGGTGCTTGAAGTACCAATAGCCGCTTTCCACGCCCAAACCGGTCATGCCGATGACGATCGGCAGCGACATGACGAACACGATGGCCGTCGCCCCCCGGCGGTCGGCGGCAAAACGGGCAAGGAACGGACGCAAACGCATGACACAGAACCCGAAGCTTTGACTCGAGGCGGCAGTGTCGCGTTGAACCCCTTGCTGGCGCCTTTAACGGCGCAACCAATTTTGAAGCATCCTTTATCGAAAGTTGACGCATTTGGACGCAGAGAAGAGTATATAAATCAGTGCCTTAGGAGAGCTCTGGGCTGCCCGAAAAGCAAAGGCGCCCGGCCTTTCGACCGGACGCCTTGTTGCGCGGTTTGGCGCGCTTGCCGCCGGGAGGGGATGACCGGCGTGGGCGCGAAGGGAAAGCTGCCAAGCGGGGGGCAACGGCCAGCTCTATGTCCTTCGTCCCGGGGGATAACCTATGCACAAATGCAACAGATTTCAAGGAAACGAAGGTTAAGGCCCCAAAATAGCAACTTTATGATGACAGTGGCGAATAAATCACTCCCCCACAGACCGAATCGAATCCGGATTTCCGGGTCTTCGTCACAGCCTGCCCAGGTCCCTGGCGATCAGGTCGATGCAGCGTTTGGCCAGCCCCAGAAGCTCGTCCACCTCCCCATGGGTAATCGTGATCGGCGGCGACAGCACCATCGTGTCGCGGATCGCACGCATCACCAGGCCATTGGCAAAGCAATGATTGCGGCAGCGCGTGCCGACATCCATGTCGGGATCAAAGAATTTGCGCGTCGCCTTGTCGTCCACCAGCTCGATCGCCGCCAGAAGCCCCTTGCCACGCACCTCGCCCACCAGCGGATGATCTTTCAGAAGCGTGCGCACCTGATTCTGGAAATAGGGCCCGATGTCGTTTTTCACGCGGGCAACAAGACCGTCGCGCTTCATGATCTCGAGATTCTTGAGCGCTACCGCAGACGCCACCGGATGGCCGGAATAGGTATAGCCGTGCACCAGCTCTTCATTGGCTGACGCAATCGCATCGCCCATGCGCGTGTTGAGCGCAATCGCCGAGATCGGCTGATAGCCCGATGACAGGCCCTTCGCCATCGTCATCACATCGGGATTGATGTTGTAGGTGTGCGAGCCGAACCATTCGCCCGTGCGGCCAAAACCCGTGATGACTTCGTCGATATGGAGGAGCACATCGTATTTGCGGCAAACCTCCTGAATGGCCGGAAAGTATGTATCCGGCGGGAAGATAAGCCCGCCCGCACCATGGATCGGCTCTGACGAGAATGAGGCGACATTCTCGGGCCCCAGCTCCAGAATTTTTTCTTCGAGCTTGCGGGCGCAATAGAGCCCCAGCTCATCCGCGCTCATGTCGCCAAGCCCCGCGGCCTTTGCGCCATACCAATAGGGTGTCGGCACCTTCACAAAGCCCGGCAACGGCAGATCGAACTGCGGATGCATCGGCGTCAGGCCCGACAGAGATGCCGCCGCCATCGTGACGCCGTGATAGGCCATCTCGCGGCTGATATGGATTTTTTTCGTCTTCTTTCCCTGAAGGTTCCAGTAATAGCGGATCAGCTTCAGCGCCGTGTCGTTCGCCTCTGATCCCGAATTGGCAAAGAGGATGCGCGACAGCCCTTTGGGCAGAACCTCGGCGAGAAGCGTCGCCAGCTCGATCGTGTAGGGGTTCGAGGTTTTGAAGAAATGGTTGTAATAGGGCAGGCGATGAAGCGCCTCTGACCCCGCATCCGCCAGTTCCCTGTTGCCATAGCCGAGCTGCACGCACCAAAGACCGGCCATGCCGTCGATCATGCGGCGCCCTTCACTGTCGAAGAGATAGACGCCTTGGGCATGGGTGATGACGCGCACGCCCTCTTCGTTCAGCGTCTTGGTGTTCGAGAACGGATGAACGTGATGGGCGGCATCAAGCTCTTTCCAGCGTTTGGTCTGGTTATGGCCCACACTTGTATTGGCGTGATTGGCGCTCATTTGTGGCGCTCCTGAAGATGGAAATGAATGGGGCAGGGGCGCCGAAGCGCCCGCAAGAACAACAGCGCACTCAAGCCGGCGGGTTGAACCCGATCCGGGCACAGCAGATGAGAAGCTGGCTCTTGCGTGTCATGGAAAAAACACTAGCGGAATTTCAGCCCAGCGCAAAGCGCACGGCGGCCCCGACCATGGCGGCGTCGCGCAGCGCCAGATTATGGCCAAGCCCTTCCGCCACCAGCAATTTGGCGCCTTTCCATGCGGCCGCGACCGCCTGACCGCCGGAAAGCGGGGTCATCTCGTCGTCATCCGCATGAATGATGAGGAGCGGTTCGCTGCGCCCGGCCGCCGCAACCGCGAGGTTGTTGTTGATCCGCTCGGGATGATGCGTTTTCAGATGCGCCACCAGCATGTCGATCTGATCTGCCGATAATCCGAACTTCGGTGCATGGCGGCGGAATTGTTCCTCTTGAGAGGCAGGCGGCGCAAAGAACACCAGCGCGCCCGTCTTCACGCCCGCCTCCAGCGCCTTGACCGTTGAGGGACAGCCGAACGAATGGGCAATGATGGCGGCAAATGGCCCCTCGCGCGCATCAAGTGCGGCGATGGCAGCGCCCGCCGCATCCAGCGTCAGCAATTCGCCATCCGAAAATCCGTGCCCCGGCAGATCAAAGGTGACAACACGCGCACCCGCCTGCACCAACGCAGGTTTCAGATGAGAAAAATCGCGCGGACTTCCCTCCCAGCCATGTACCAGAAGAACGGGCAGGCCGTGCCCCTCGCTTTCATAGGCAATGCGCCCCTGCGGTGTTTCGAGATAGTCGCCCTCAAAACGCTGATGCGGCCGCACCACGCGCTTGGGCCGCCCCATCCGGGCAAGCACTTCGGCAAGAAGCGGGTCGCTTTCGATTGATGCAGAAACGGATGCCATCCTCAGAACACCTCATGGTGAGTGTTCATCGAACCACGCACGGCATCTGTGCCATGCGTTCTTCGACGAAGGCTCAGGAAGTGGGCAAATGGCCTCAACCCACCCTCATCGGTAAGGATCCGCCGCATCACGCAATCCATCGCCAAAGAAGTTGAAAGCCAGCACCACAAGGATCACCGGTACCATCGGCAACAACAGCCAAGGATAGACTTCGATGGCCGAGAGATCCTGCGCATCGTTGAGCAAAACACCCCAGCTGACAACAGGCGCGCGAAGGCCAAGCCCAAGAAATGACAGCGCTGTTTCGCCCAGAATCATGCCGGGCACCGAAAGCGTGGCCGATGCAATCAGATGGCTCGAAAAATTCGGCAGCATGTGTTTGCGCACCAGCCGCTGGGGCGATGCGCCGGTCAGCGTTGCCGCCAGCACGAATTCCTCTTCGCGCAATTGCAGCACGCGGGCCCGCACCGCGCGCGCAAGCCCCGGCCAGTCGAGCAATCCCAGAATGAGCGTGATCCCGAAATAGATGAAGATCGGCGGCCAGTTGGCAGGAAGGGCGGCCGCCAGCGCCAGCCACAGCGGCAATTCGGGCAGCGAGCGGATGAGTTCGATCAGCCGCTCGATCACATTATCGATCAGCCCGCCGAAATAGCCCGCCAACCCGCCCAGAACGACACCCAGCACAAACGAGATCGCAAGTCCGATCAGGCCAATGGTGAGCGACACCCGCGTGCCATAGATGATGCGCGAGAGCATGTCGCGCCCCAGCCCGTCTGTCCCCAGAAGATGCAGCGTGCCGCCCTCATCCGGGCAGAAGAGATGAAAGCGCATCTCGATCAGGCCCCAGAATTCATAAGGGTCGCCAAGGCAGAACACGCGCACGCGCGTGGGCCGCGTCACATCCTCCTCATAGACGCGTTCGAAATTCTCAAGGTCGATGCGCGCCCGTAGCGCATAGGTAAAGACGCCGGCATATTCGCCGTTGTGGAACAGATGCAGCGCCTGGGGCGGCGCATGGATCGCATCCGGGTTGCGTGTCTCCTGCGCATAGGGCGCGATGATCTCGGCAAAGGGCACGATCAGGAAATAGAAAAAGCCCAAGACCCAGGCCGACGCGACCGCCAGCCTGTGCCGCCTGAAGCGCCGCCAGAAAAGCGCCCAGGGTTTGGCGGCTGGCGGCAAGGCCACGCCGCCATCGCGCTCATCCGAAGCACGGCGCGGATCATAAGGCGCCTCATCGACAAAATGCGTCTGCGTTGGATCAACCGGCGGCCCGGCAGGAGGCGGAGGCTTCTTGGCCATCGCTACCTCACCGCCCGCTGGCCGATGCGCACGCGCGGATCAAGCGCTGCCAGAAGCAGGTCCGAGATCAGCATGCCCACCACGGTCAAAAGCGCCGCGAACAGGAGAATGAACCCGGCGAGAAACTGGTCCTGCGAACGCAGCGCCGAAATCAGCACCGGACCAACCGTTGGCAGATTGAGCACGACCGAAACAATCACCGCCCCCGACACCATCGAGGGCAGAAGATTGCCGACATCAGCCACAAACGGCCCCAGCGCCGCCCGCAACGGATATTTGATGATGAGCCTGCGCTCCGAAAGGCCGCGCGCACGCGCGGCCGCGACATAGGGCTTGCCCAGCTCGTCGAGCAGATTGGCCCGCAACCGGCGGATCATCGCGGCCGTGCCCGACAACCCGATGACAATCGTCGGCACGATCAGATGCGCCAGCACGGAGCCGAGTTTCTCCATCGACCAGGGCTGGCCGATGAACTCCGGCGCCATCAAGCCGCCGACCGACAACCCGAACCACAGATTGGCGTAATAGAGAAGGATGAGGCCCAAAAGGAAATTCGGCACCGCAAGGCCGAGATAGCCAAGCACCGTAAAACCGTAATCGCCCCAGGAATATTGCCGCGTCGCGGAATAGACGCCGATGGGAAAGGCGACGGCATAGACAAAAAGGATGGTCGCAAAATTGAGCGCGATGGTCAGCCCCAGCCGGTCGCCGATCACATCCGCAACCGGCTTGCCATATTCGAACGACCAGCCCCAATTGCCCTGCAACAGCCCGTTAAAGCCGCCCGACCCAGGCATCACGCCCAGCCAGATTGCATAGCGTTCGATCAGCGGCGCATCGAGCGAGAATTCGTCACGCAGGAATTGCAGGCGCGCGAGGCTTGCCGTTTCGCCGCGCGCCGCAAGCTCGGTCATCTCGTTGGAGAGATAGTCGCCCGGCGGCAGCTCGATCAGCGCAAACACGATCACGCTGATGGCCAGCAGCGCCGGCACCATCAGGGCAATGCGTAACGCGACATAGCGCAGCATGGGGGAAATGAGCCTTCAGCGTTTCAGGTAGAAAAGGTCCATGCGGTAAATGCCGAATTGCGCGCCCGGATCCCATCCGAAAATGCCGTTCTCGGGCACGTTGCGCAGATTGTTCGACACCACAACCGGCTGGCTGACGCCCGCCACCGTGCCGATGGAAAACTGCATTTCGGCATGCATGGCCAGCATCTGCTTCCAGATGGCAGCCCGCGTGCCGTCATCCTGCGCCGCACTCCACGCATTATAGAGTTCAATCAGCGCCTGCGCTTCGGGCATGTCGGGCGCTTCGCCGGAAGACCCCTTGGTCTCGAAATACTGGCCCCATTTCGGCCAGCACAGAATGTCCTGTGCGGTGGGCGCAAGCTCGTTCGGGCTCATCATCGGGGTTGGCACGCCATTGTTCCAGCCTGACCACACGCTCATCACCGTTTCACCGGAATAGACGCGGTTGCGCAAGACGCTGCGCTCATAGGGCTTGATGATGAGTTGGATGCCAAGTTCGCGCCAGGTCTTGGCGATCAGCTCCAGCATCTCGGGCTCTTCGGCATTTTCGCCTGCCGTCTCAACCACGATCTCGAGCTTACGGCCATCAGGCAGAAGGCGGATTCCATCAGCGCCGCGCGCAAGCTCCAGCTCGTCCAGCAGCGCGTTGGCGCGCGCCATGTTGAACGTGGCATTGCGCGTCATCAGCTCCGCGTCATAGAGCGGGCTTTCGGGCAGGACGCCATTATTGCCCTCGATGCCAAGTCCAAAATAGAGCGTGCGGTTGATGTCGCCCCGGTCAATGCCAAGCGACAGCGCCACGCGGAACCGCGCATCGCGCAGAAGCGTGCGCCAGACCGGATCATTGACATTGAGGTTGGGAAAGAGGGCAACCTGCGAGCCCTTGGTGATGCGCCACAGAAGGGTGCGGTAATTGCCGCGCGCCTCGGCGCTTTTCAGCGCCGTGATGTCGCCAAAGCCAAGCCCGCGCGCCTGCAGCATGGATTCACCCGCCGCCGTCTTGGCCGGGATCAGACTCGGCTCGGCAATTGTCGCCACGATCTCGTCGAGATAAGGAAGCTGCTGGCCCGCATCATCGCGCCGGTGGAAATGGGGATTGCGCTTCAGCACAAGGCGCTGGGCGGGCATCGCCGTTTCAATCATCCAGGGCTGCAACGTCGGCAGCGCGGGATTGTCGTTGTCATACATGGAATCGCGCCGGTTATGCAGCGCCGCCCATGACGAGAGCTTTTCCGCCTCCACCATCTGCGCAATCGCCGCCGCATCGCCATAGCGCGCATGGAACTGCTTCAGATAATGCGAAGGCCGGTAGATATAGGGCTCGCGCGCCTGTGCCAGCAGGAAAAGAAAGCGCGGGTTGGGATAGGTCCAGGTGTAACGCACGCGCCGCGCATCAAGGATTTCAACGATGGGCGCTTCGCCATCATTCAACAACTCATCGGGCACGCCAGAGGGCGAAAGCTCGGGATTGTTGGCGATATCTTCCCAGTAATAGCGGAAGTCTTCCGTGGTAAATGGCGCACCATCCGACCAGCGATGGTCGGCGCGCAGGGTCATCTCGAAGATGCGGCCTTCAATGACGCTGATCTTCTCAAGAATGTCGGGTTGCAGTTCCAGCCGCTCATTGAAGCCGACAAGCCGTGCATAGCCCCACACATTGAGGAGGCGGATGTCCTTTTCGCGCGGCAAGAGAATGTTGAGCGTGCCGCCCGGCGTACCCGTCTCGCGCACAAGACCCACGCCCGTCCCGCGCCCGCTTCCCGAAGGTCCGCCCGCAAATTCGGCGATCGGCACAGGCGCGCTGATGACGACGGCAGGCTCCTGCGGCGGTTGCCCCTGTTCGGGCGCAGGGCCACCAAACAGCAGGAAGCCGATGCCGATGACCGCAGCAAGAGCAACAAACAAAGTGGCCGGGCGCAGGCCACGCGCTTTCGGGCGCTCCAGTTCGTTCATCTCGCCGCCGGTCATGTTTGCTCTCCCAACGCCCCTTTAACGCACTGAACAGGCTTTACGCCGCCATCAGGACATCGTGGTCCTCGGCGACGCGCGCAAAGCGGCCCGCTTCGCCCGCCCGAAGCGCAAAGCCCTTGGGCCATTGTGCGGGATCAGAGGCCCTGCCGTCCATCAGGAGTGCAAGGTTGAGCCGGCGCGCCGGATCAGGCTCGGGAATCGCTGCCATCAATGCGCGCGTATAAGGGTGATGCGGATCACGGAAGAGGGCAGCGGCGGGCGCAATTTCAACCACGCGGCCACGGCACATCACGGCAACCCGGTTTGCCATGTTCTCAACAACCGCCAGATTATGGCTGATGAAAAGATAGGTAAGGTTTCGCTCGCGCTTGAGCCGGTTGAGAAGATCAAGCACCTGCGCCTGCACCGAAACGTCAAGCGCGCTGGTCGGCTCATCCAGCACCAGAATGGCGGGATCAAGTGCCAAGGCCCGCGCAATGCCGATGCGCTGGCGCTGGCCGCCTGAGAAGGCGTGCGGATAACGCTCGAGCGCGGAAGGCTCCAGCCCGACATCGCGCATCAGCTGGGCAGCGCGGGCGCGCTGCTCCGCTGGCGTGCCGATCCCGTGGATGACCATCGGCTCGGTCACGGTTTCAAGCACGCTCAGGCGCGGATTGAGCGCAGCATAGGGATCCTGAAACACATATTGCACGCGCGCGCGATGCGCCTTGAGGGCAGCGCCCTTGAGATGGGCAACATCACAAAGCCCGCCCGCGGTATCACGCACCTGCACGCTGCCCTCATCCGGCACCAGCGCGCGCATGATCGCCCTGGCCGCCGTGGACTTGCCGGAGCCGGATTCACCGACAAGGCCAAAGCACTCGCCCTCGTGAACCGCAAAGCTGACATCGGAAAGGGCGGCGGTTGCTTCGCCACCCGCACGCCGCGCGTCAAAGCGCTTGGTCACTTTGTCGAACACGATCATCGGCCGCAGATCTCTGGCGGCTGCCGGAGCCTGGGCAGTGCCGCCGATGCGCGGCACAGCATCATGGAGCGCGCGGAAATAGGGGTGGCGGCCCCGCGCGAATACTTCGCTGACCGGACCCGCCTCGACCAGCCGCCCGCGATAGAGCACGCAGACCGCATCTGCCAGCTGCGCGACAACGCCAAGATCATGGGTGATGAGAAGAAGCGAGAGCTTGAGTTCGTGTCTGAGCTGCGACAGCAGCTCCAGCACCTGCGCCTGAATGGTCACATCAAGCGCGGTTGTCGGCTCATCGGCAATCACCAGCGGCGGGCGCGCGACAAGGGCTGCGGCAATCATCGCGCGCTGGCGAAGCCCGCCCGAAAGCTCGAACGGATAAAGGTCAATGGCGCGCTCGGGATCAGGGATGCCGACAAGCTGGAGGATGGCGCATGTCGTGGCGCGCGACAGCGATCCCGCCACGCCATGGGCTGCAAGCGTGTCGGCGATCTGCGAGCCAACCGTATGGAGCGGCGAGAACGCCGACATCGGCTCCTGAAACACGAGTGAGATTGACTGCCCGCGGATGCGGCGGAATGCAGGCCCCTTGGGATCAAGGGCAGCAAGGTTGGTGACATGCCCATTGCGCGGATCGGTAAACCGGATCGCACCCGAATCGATCCGCCCGTTGCGGGGCAAAAGCCCCATCACCACCTGCGCCAGCGCGCTCTTGCCAGAGCCGGATTCGCCGACAAGCGCAATCGTCTTTCCCTGCGGCACGGCAAACGAAACGCCCGACAGCGCATTGACCCGGCCACCCTCCACACCGAACGAGACCGAGAGATTGCTGATCTCAAGCACGTGCGCAGGCCCGGTCGCCGTCATCACACGGCCTCCGGACCGGCTGGGGCGGGCGATGCGCCCGCAAGATTGTGTGCCGTTGCCTCATCGAGCATCAGAAGATTGCGCCGCGCGGCCTTTTCGGCCTCGCGCAGAAGGCGCAGGAAATCATTGAGCCGGTCATCAACCACAAGCCGCGCCGGGCGCGGACCTTCGCTGCGAAGCGTCAGCTCGAAAAATCCCTGGGAGCGGTCACGCCGCGTGGCATACCAGCGCAGCTTGAGTTGTTTGAGGTCATCCCAGGCGATGAAGGTCTCACGCCGGAACAGGGCCATCACAATACCCGGCGCGCGCATGACGGCATGTACGCCCTTTTCATCGACGCGCATCAGCACATAGCGCCGCCGCAGCGCCTCGCGCCCCAGCCAGGCGCCTGCACCCGCCGAAAGCACGGCAAGCCCGTAAGCAACCGGCGAGCCCGGCACAAAGGCGATCAGCAGCACTGCCACCAGGAGGCCGCCGCCCGCCTTGATGAAATCATCACGCAGGCGGTCTTTCGGATAGAAGAGGGCGTTGGTGTAAGGCATCACCCTCTTCCTGCCGCCTGCGCGAGAAGGAATCTGGCCGCAGCGCGCGCGCCATCAGCATTGATCTGTGTTGGTTTGGGCGGCGTCATCGAGGCCGCACGGGCAAGGGCTGCGATCATCGCATCGCGCGCCTTCATGCCGCCGCCTTCGATGATGTCGTGATTGGCAAGGGCGATGATCCCGCGCGCTTCAAAGGCGCGCGCGCGCACCAGCTGCTCGTCTTCGCCCAGGCGCACATGCGGCACCACCACCATGCGCGTACCGGATGAGGCGGCCTCGATCACCGTATTATACCCTCCGCGGCCGACGCAGTATTTTGCCGCCCTGATGACCGGGCCCAGCGGATTGATCTCGCGTTCAATGGTTACACTGGCGCCGCTGGCGCCTGCAAGTTGCGCCCGGAGTGCTTCCATAAGCCCGTCACGCGCCTTGGGTCCGGTGACGAAAATCCAGGGCTCCGCCGAGAAGGCGCCCGCCGCCCGCGCCATGGCGGCCGCCATCAGCACCGCTTCACCCGAGGCGCCGGCACCCGCCGACACCACAACGCCGCGCCGCTCGCCCGGTGCGGCCGCAGCACCACCCTCGGTCACATAACCCGTGTCCTTGAGAGGCACGCTGATTTCACCCGCGCGCGGCCAGCTGTCTTTCAGTACCGTGATGCGCGGATCGCCATGCACCAGCACGCCGACAAATCCCGCCTGCAGACGCTGATGCGCTTCGCTGACGCGCGAGTTTTCCGGGCACGTCAGGATGTCGCGCACCGACGAAAAGACCGGAACATTCTTTGCGCGCGCCGCCGCCACCAGCGGATCAAGTTCAAAGGCAAGTTTGCGCCGCCCGAAGGGCCACGTCTCGGTCACAAGAACATCCGGCGCCTGCGTATCGAAAATCTCGCGGCACAATTGCGCGCGCATCGCCCGGAAATCATCGGAAAGGGCAGCGCCCTTTTCATCCAGCAGGCGCGAATAGCGCTCGTCAGCCGAGCGTACCGGCGGCATGTTGATGACGCTGACGCGCTCAGCATGGTCGCGCGGCACGCAGAGCCCGCCATTCATGATCGTGGCATGGCCGCCTTCTTCTGCAATGGCGCGCGCCATCGCATGCACGCGCACGAAATGGCCCTGACCCCAAAGATGATTGACGTGGAAGAGGACGCGTTTCATGGCGCAGCTGCTGCTTTCAACATCACATTGGCCTCAACGAGTTTGAGGCTGCCGTCATTTCGTGCATCGAACACATGGAGCGCCCGCCAGGCAAGTTTGACCGGCGCACGCCCCTTCATGTCCCACCCCGTTCCCATGGCCAGCGCCGCGCGGATGACGCCCTTGTGGGTGATCGCCAGCACGGGTTCCTGAAGGTGAGCCGCCTTGCGCGCAAAACCGGAAAGGCGCGCCATCACATCACGCGGGCTTTCGCCGCCTTCTGCCCGGAAATCAAGCCCTCGCGCCTCATTTTCAAGAAAGGCATCGCCCAGCCGCTCCCGGAGCGTGCCAACCGTCTCACCACTCCATTGACCCCAGTCCATCTCGATCAGGCTGTCCTCCGCTTCATGCGGCTGGGGCGCCATGATGGCCTGTGCCGTTGCGCGCGCCCGCGACAGCGGCGACGTAAAAACCCGCGCCGCATCAAACGGCGCAGGCAGGCGCAAAGACTCCATCAGCTGCAGGCCCTCATCGCTCAAGCCCACATCTTCGCGCCCCTGAATGCGGCTTTGCGCATTCCAGTCCGTCGGCCCGTGGCGAAGGAAAGCGATGCGGGTCATGCGGAAACAAGCGGCGAGAGCAATCGGACCAGATGCGCAGCCGCCGATGCGATGTCATGGCAGGTGCGCACATGGGTTTGGGCTGCAGCTGATAATGCGCGCAAATCTGCCCGGTCGCCAACAAGCTGTGCAACAGCGCCCGCAAAGGCAGCATGATCAAAGGGCGGTACCAGCACGCCCGTTTTCCCCGGTGCAACGACGGCGCCGACACCCGCCTGATCGAAGGCAATCGACGGCGTGCCCGCCGCCGCCGCCTCAAGATAGGAAAGGCCAAAGGCCTCGTTCCGCCCCGGCCAGATGTGAAGGTCTGACGCAGCATAAAGCCCCGCCATGTCATCACGCGGCTGCAACCCGGCAAAGCGGACGTGCGCGCCAAATGGCGCCATCAAGGCACGGATCGCCGCCTCGGCGGCGCCGCCACCGGCCAGCACCAGCACCGCGTCACGCGCAGGCGTCGTCTCCAGCGCGCGCATGATGGCAAAGAGATCGTCAAAGCCCGCTTGCTTTTTTCCGGGCCGCATCATCGCCGCCGCCAGAAGCATCGGCGCGTGGGACGGAAGGGACAGCCGCGCCCGCCAGCTTTCCCTGAATGCGGCGCGGGTACGATCATCAACCGCAAAGCGCTCGGTGTGAATGAAAGGACGGAACGGTTCCACACGCAAATCGGCGAGCGTGGCAAGCCCCGCCGCATCGCGCGATGTCATGGCAAGCACCAGATCGGCGGCCGCAAACGCCACATCAGCGGCAGCAAACCCGTGCGCCCACTTTCCCTGCCTTTGCTTGAGTGCGCGCGACCCCTCGGCAATCACGTAGGGAATGTTGAGCGCACGCGCGATGCGCGGTCCGATCAGGTCCGGCGCCTTGTGATAGCAATGATAGGTGAAGAAAAGCCGCGCCTGCGAAAGCGCAGGGTCGGCCACAATACGCGCCACCTCGCGGTCGGCATGCGCTTCAAGCTGCGCAAAGAATGCAGCATCACCCGCACCGTCATAGGTCTTCAGCCGTGAGGCGAGCGATGGCGAAAACCCTGCCATCATCAGCGCCTCGGCAAAAAGGGCCGCCAGATGCGTATCGCCCGACGGCGGAAATGCGCCCGGCGGCTTCATCGGTGCATAAAAGAGGACGGGCACGCTCATGCCACACCCTCAAAGAGCGCCCGCAGACGCGCAAGGCCCGCATCAAAGGAAAAATCGCGCGGGATATTCTCCTGTGCCTTCATTCCCAACTGTGCCCGCAGAATTGGCGCGGCAATCAGCTGCGCCATGATCCGGGCAAAGCCTGCCTCGTCGCCTTCTTCGCACAGAAGACCGGTCTCGCCCTCGCGCACCGCCTCGCCAATGCCGCCCACCCGCGTGGCCGCAACGGGCAGGGCCTGTGACGCGGCTTCGACAATCACGTTGGGAATACCGTCGCGGTCGCCATCACGCGCAATGCGCGCAAAGAGGACAAAAAGGTCTGCGGCGCGCATCGCCTCAAGCACCTTTGTGGAATCCTGCGCGCCATGAAACCGGATGCGCCCCTCAAGCCCGAGCGCGACTGCCTGCGCCTTGAGCGCCACAACATTTTCGCCGCCGCCAATGTGATCAAAGGACCATGCAAGATCGCGCGGCAAAAGCGCAAGCGACCGCAACAAGCCGTCATAACCCTTTTTCTCGACCGCGCGCCCGACCGACAGGAGCCGCACGGGATCATCCGCAGATTGGCCATCGCGCGCCGGGCGCGTTCCCTCAAAAAGCGGAAAGCGCGCCAGCCTGATGCCGTGGCGGATGAGATGGATGCGCGCCGCAAAACCGGGCGCAGCACGTGTGAGCGCGTTTGCGCCATCCTGCGTGCAGACACTGACAAAGCGCGCGTCAGCGATCTTGACGCCAAGCTCGCGCGCAGGCGTCGTGAAGATGTCGCGCGCATGCGCCGAGAAAGAGAGCGGCAGGCCGCGCATCATCGCGGCGTAACGACCCACCGATCCCGGCGTATGGATGAAATGCGCATGGATGTGGCGTGCGTCATCCGGCAGTTCGGCAGCCAGCACCAGCGCCTGACCGAAACGGCGGATGCGGTTGGGCGTCATGTCATGCGCCAGATCGGATAAAAACGCGCGGCGCGCGGCGCGATAGCCCGGCAGATGCCGCACCTTGCGCCAGGCGGCAAAGACACGGCGCGGCGCATCCTTCAGATATTCCGGAAGATAGGTCACGCGCGCCCTGATCGCCTCATGGATCGCATGGCGCTTTTTGTCGGTGGGATGGCGCAGCGACCAGATGCGCAAAGTAAATCCCGCCTCCTCCAGCCCCAGAAACTCCTGCGCAATGAAAGTCTCTGACAGGCGCGGATAGCCCTTGACCACAATGTCGATGAGGCGGGTCATGGGCTGCTGCTGCTTTGCTCTTCTTCCCTCTCCCCTTGGGGAGAGGACGCGAGCGCTTGCGAGCGGGTGAGGGGGAATTTTGACACCGCCCCCTCACGAAATTTGCGACCGCAAATTTCTGCTCTCCCCGAGGGGAGAGCACGAATCTCTTGTGCGTTTCTCATCCCCCTCATCCCGCCCGGCGGCGCTCAGCGCGCGCGGCAATCAGTGCGCCTGCCGCATCCGCCACATAATCAAGGCCGCCCATCAGGGCCGGATCAAGATGGCGCGACGGAGCATCCTGTTGGGGCAGTGCGATGAGGGCGGCAGCCATTGCGTCGGGATGGCGTGCGCCGCCACGCTCGGCCGGATCTTCCAGCATGCGCACAAGCTTGAGTTCCTGCGCCCGTGAGGCGCGCAGCCATTGTTCGCGGCGCGGCCGTTCGCGCGGCACGATCACCGCCTTGCGGTCAAAGGAGAGGATTTCGCAGAACGTATTATAGCCGCCCATCGCCACCACGCCCGCCGCGCGCGAGATCAGCCGCTCCATCTCGGCGTCAAACACAAGGGCTGTGAGTTTGGCATGCGCCTGGGCGCGGGCGAGAAACTGGGCCTGCCGCGCCGCCTCCATGAAGGGGCCAAGCACGACAACGCCATGCATCAGGTCATGGCCGTGCTGCTCATAGGCCGACAGAACCCAGTCGATAAGGCCATCGCCGTCCCCGCCGCCGCCGGTGGTGATGAGAAGATAAGGCTGATCGGGCAAAGGCACCGCACGCGGCAAAAGATCATGCGCCGGCACTTCTCGCCTGAGATAGCCGGTAAAGCGCACTTTCGAGAGCACGCTTTGCGACAGCCCCAGACCATCCAGCGGATCGAACACACCGCGCGCGCCATAGATCCAGATATCGTCATAGAGATTTTCAAGCGCGGGACCCACGCGCTTGCGCCGCCATTCGGCATCGAGCGCCTCGATGTCGTCCAGCACATCGCGCAATCCAAGCACCAGATGCGCGCCACGTTCCTTGAGGCGCGGCAAAGCGTGGGCAAGTTCACCACGCAGCCCCAGAGGTTCCTTGTCAACGATCACGATGTCGGGATGGAAAGCGAGCGCCGCCTCCTCGATCAGGCGGGCCCGCAGCCGGATCGTCTCCTCGATCCCCATTTCAAGGCTTAACGGCACATAGGCGCCGTCCTGCAGCTTGATGACGCCGGGCACGCGCACGAAATCGACGCGCGGCGGAAAGCTGAACGAGCCGATGATCGGCGAACCTGAAAGGATGAGGACCGAAAGATGCGGATGCGCACGCGTCAGCGCCCCCGCCAGCGCGCGGCAGCGCCGCAAATGGCCCAGCCCGAAACTGTCATGGCTGTAGATGAGGACGCGCGACGTCACATTCGTCATGAAAATTCGGGCAGAGGGGGCAGAACGGGTTGATGGCTCGCGCATCTATGCCACAGGCACCCCTTCCTGTCGAAGCCGGACGGCCATTATAGTGCACGCGGATGGCATGGGATGAACGGGGGTTCCCGTTCACAATGGCGTTCGCGACCCCCGTCACGATCTGGGCCGGATGGAAGACAAGCTCTTTACCTATCTCTGGCGTCACAGCCGCGCGGAACAGTTCCGCGTGATGGCGGTCGTGCTGTGCTCGCTGCCTTTCTATTATCTGCTGCTGGACCTGCCCAAGCTGATCGTCAACGGCCCGATCCAGGGCAAGGGGTTTGAGGAAGGCGCTGCCACCTATTTCGGGATCACGCTGCCTGGCTGGCTTTCGGGCGCGACCCTGTTTGAGGGTTTTACCTATACGCAGCTTCAGGCGCTCTTTGTGCTGTCGGGCGTCTTCCTGTCGCTGGTCATCGTCAATGGACTCTTCAAGCTGCGCATCAACACGATGAAAGGCCGCATGGGCGAGCGCCTGTTGCGCCGCCTGCGCTATGATCTGGTGGACCGGGTGCTGCGCTTTCCGCCCAGCCATTTCCGCAAGACCAAACCCGCCGAAGTGGCCTCCATGGTGAAAGACGAGGTGGAGCCGATTGGCGGCTTCATCGGCGAGGCGATTGCAACGCCGCTCTTTCTCGGCGGACAGGCGCTGACGGCCCTCATCTTCATTCTGGTGCAGAGTTTCTGGCTGGGGCTTGTCGCCTTCGCGGTGGTGCTGATTCAGGGCATCATCATTCCGCGCATGCGCCGCCCGATTCTGGCGCTGGGCCGCAAGCGCCAGTTGCAGGCGCGCGAGCTGGCGGGCCGCGTTGCCGAAATCTGCGAGGGTGCTTCCGACATTCACGCCCTCGACACGTCGAACTATGAGCGCGCCGATGTCAGCCGCCGGCTGGGCTCGATCTATGACATCCGTTTTGAGATCTATCAGCGCAAATTCTTCGTCAAGTTCCTGAACAATTTTCTCGCCCAGGTCACGCCCTTCATTTTCTATTCGGTGGGCGGGTATTTGGCGATCATGGGCGATCTCTCCATCGGCCAGCTCGTTGCCGTGATTGCCGCTTACAAAGACCTGCCCGCGCCGATCAAGGATCTGATCGACTGGGATCTGCAGCGCCATGACGTGCAGATCAAATACGAGCAGGTGATCGAGCAGTTCAATCCCGAGGGCCTGACCGATGCCGCCCTGCAGGCGCCTGCCGATGAACCCGTGCCGCCGCTTGCTGGCGATGTCAGCGCCTTTCACGCCACCATCATGGATGACAGCGGCACAAGGCTGCTTGATGCGGTCAGTTTCACTTTCCCGCTTGCCGCCCATGTGGCGTTCATGGGTCCGCCCGGCGGCGGCAAGGAGGTGGCGGCCGCCATGCTGGCCCGCCAGCTCGTGCCACGCTCTGGCACGCTGACCATCGGCGGCATTGCGCTTGCCAGTGCGCCCGAATCCCTGACGGGCCGCCGCATCTCCTATGTCACGCATGACAGTTTCGTTCTGCCGCACACGATCCGCGAAAACCTGCTCTATGGCCTGAAGAACCAGCCGCTCGGGTCCAGCGCGCGCAGCGCCGCCGAGGAGGCCGTCCATCAGGCGCGGCTTGCGGAAACGATCCGCGCGGGCAACGCACCCTATGATCCCGATGCGCAATGGATCGACTTTGCGCTTCTGGGCTGCACATCACCTGATGGCATTGATGCCGCTTTGGTGCGCGTGCTTGAGACCGTGCTCCTGACCGATGACGTCTTCCGCCTTGGTCTTCAGGGCCGCATCGATGCCGATGAAGCCCCCGAACTCGCGGGCCGCATTCTCGAGGCGCGCCGCGACTTGAAGGAGCGCCTCACCGCGCGCGGCACGCCGGAGCTGGTTGAGCCCTTTGACGTGCACCGCTTCAACCGCCAGGCCTCGATTGGCGAGAACCTTCTGTTCGGAACGCCGGTTGGCCCCGCCTTTGCCCATGCGGGTCTGGCCGAGAACGGCTTTGTCATCGGCATTCTGCGCGAGACGGGGCTTGAGGAGCGTCTGATCGATACAGGCCGCCAGATCGCTGAAACGATGCTGGAGCTTTTCCGCGATCTGCCGCCCGATCACCCGTTCTTTGCGCAATACTCGTTCATCGCAGCCGATGAGCTGCCTTCCTTCCAGCAGATCCTCCAGCGCGCGGGCCGCACCGGCCTGACCGCATCAGACCGCGCCCGACTGCTCACCCTTGCCTTTGCCTATGTCGATGCGCGCCACCGCCTGGGCCTCGTCGATGACAGTCTGCGCGGTGCAATCCTTTCAGCCCGCGCCCTGATCTCAGGCCGCCTGCCCGAAAACCTCAAAGGCGCCATCGCCTTCCATAACGCCCAGGAGTTCAACGAAGCCTCAAGCGTCGAAGACAACATCCTGTTCGGCCGCGTCGCCTATGGCGTGCCTGATGCCCAGACCATCGTCTCCAATCTTCTCTTCGAGGCGATCAAGGCCATGGGGCTGGAGCCGCAGGTGCTGCGCATCGGTCTCGATTTTCAGGCGGGGAGTGCCGGCAAGCGCCTGTCACCCGCCCAGCGCCAGAAACTTGCGCTTGCCCGCGTGCTCCTGAAAGACCCGGACCTTCTGATCGTCAACGGCGCGCTTGTCGTTCTTGATCCGCGCGAGGCGCGCGAGGTGATGGAGCGCGTGCTCAAAGCCCGCAAGGGCAAGGGCGTGGTGTGGACATTGACGGGAACATCGCTGCCGCCCGCTTTTGACCGGGCGCTTGAATTTTCGGGCGGCCGCCTGCCTGACACCAGAGCCGGTCAGGGCGAGGCGGGAATATCGCAGGCTGCCAAATGAATGGGGGTGCATCATGAGCATCAATGAGGAAGTCGAAGCCCTGCGCCGCGTGCCTTTTTTCGCGGCCGTTGATCCGGCCAAAATCAAGCTTCTCGCGTTCGCCAGCGAGCAGCAGAGTTTTGCTGCGGGCGCCACCATTTTCCGTGAGGGCGATCCGGGCGATGCGGCCTATCTGCTGCTGGAGGGCGAAGCCGCCGTGATGGCCGCCGCCCCCGACGGGCTGCACAAGGTTGCCTCGATCCCGCGCAATGCGTTTCTGGGCGAGATCGCAATCCTCTGCAACATTCCGCGCACCGCAACCGTTGTGGCGGCAGAACCCATTCGCGCCCTGAAAATCGGCAAGGATGCGTTTCTCCAATTGATGCGCGACGTGCCCCAGATCGCGTTCGAGCTGATGCGTGAGCTGGCCGTGCGCCTTGATGAAACAACTGACCGTCTGCGTGAAGCACAGGCCCGTCTCAAGAAAGCAGGCATGGCCTGATATGGCGGGTCTTGTTGAAATTGCGGGCACCCCGGCAGAGGCATTGCCGCCCTCCATTCAGGCGACCCTGAAGCGTCAGGCGCCTGCGGCCACCATGCTGGGCCAGAAGATCATCGCCATTGACGCGGAAAAGGGCGCGGCCCGCATCGCCTATGACGCGGGAGAAAATCTCCAGAACCGCTTTGGCGCGCTCCATGGCGGCATGATCGCCGCCATCATGGATGACGTGATGGC
>DEIC01000013.1:0-9405 GCA_002352285.1 Alphaproteobacteria bacterium UBA2784
CGGGTCATGGTGGCCGAGGCCGCGCCGCTGCATGGCGGCCTGCGCCTCCAACTCGTTGACGCCACACGCGCCGTTGTCCGCACGCCGGGACCAAAGCATCGGGGCCGTTAATTGGCAGGCGTGCCTTCTGCCGTGCTCTGCGTGGCCGCCTTTTCCCAGGATTCTTCATCTTCCTCGAGCTCACGATGGACCAGCCGGTAAAGGGCCGGCAATACGACCAGCGTCAGCAAGGTTGACGAGATTATGCCGCCAATAACAACCGTCGCCAGTGGCCGCTGAACTTCAGCACCTGCCCCGACGTTAAAGGCCATGGGTATGAACCCAAGGCTGGCCACCAACGCAGTCATCAACACGGGCCTGAGCCTGGCAAGCGCACCCTCGCGGATCGCCTCGTCCAGCCGCACCCCCTGACCGCGCAGACCCCGAATGAAGCTGAGCATGACGACGCCATTCAGCACCGCCACACCTGAAAGCGCAATGAACCCTATGCCGGCAGAGATTGACAGCGGCAGGTCGCGCCACAGAAGCGCAAAAACACCGCCTGTAAGCGCGAGGGGAACCCCCGAAAACACGATGCCCGCGTCACGCACCGAGCGGAACAGCATGTAGAGGAGTGAGAAGATCAACAGCAGCGCAGCGGGGACGACAACAGCCAATCGCTGGGCAGCCGACGTCAGCTGCTCGAACGTTCCGCCATAGCCGATCCAGTATCCTGCAGGCATCTCCAATTGAGCCTGAATGCGTGCCTGCAACGCGCCCACAAATGATCCAAGGTCGCGGTCACGCACATTTGCGGTGACCACGACACGCCGCTTTCCGTTCTCGCGGCTGATCTGGTTTGGCCCTGTCACCAGACTGATGTCAGCTACCTCCCGAAGCGGCACAAACCCCCGCTGCCCGTCCCCGGTCTCTGGCAAGGGCACCGGCAACCGGCCAATCGCATGAACATCCTGGCGAAGGAACTCCGGCAGGCGCACGACCACGTCAAATCTGCGGTCACCCTCAAACACCTGCCCAGCAACCGCACCCCCAAGGGAAACGCTGACAGAGTCCTGAAGATCAGAAACGTTTAGGCCGTACCGCGCCAGCGCGGCGCGATCAGGCTCTATCTGCAGGACAGGCAGACCTGTGATCTGCTCGATCTTCACGTCCTCTGCGCCTGGCACGCCGGAAAGCACGCCTTCAGCGGACTCCGCAAGCTCAAGCAGAACATCAAGATCATCCCCGTAAATCTTGATTGCGACGTCAGAACGCACGCCCGAGATGAGTTCGTTGAACCGCATCTGGATCGGCTGGGTAAATTCGTAATTGTTGCCCGGAATGACAGCGACCGCGGCCTCCATTTCGGCAACAAGCTGCCGACGCGGTTTGCGCGGGTCTGGCCACGCCTCGCGCGCGTGCAGCAATACATACGTATCGGCAACACTTGGCGGCATCGGATCGGTGGCGACTTCCGCGGTGCCGATCTTGGAGACAACCAGTTCGACTTCCGGAAACTCCAGAAGACGCGCCTCCAGCGCTTCCTGCATGGCGATGGCCTGACTTAAGCTAGTGCCGGGAATTCGCATGGCGTGAAGTGCAATGTCACCTTCATCAAGACTGGGGATGAACTCCGCTCCCATCCGTGATGCAAGGATGAAGCTGAAGACAACCAGCCCGCCAGCCGAAAGCGCCACCGGGACTCGCGCCCTGAGGGCAAACGTCAATGCGGGGGCGTACCAGCCACGCGCGATGCGCATCGCACGGCTTTCCTTCTCGGCAACTTTTCCGGTCACAAAAAGGGCAACGGCCGCCGGGACGAAAGTCAGTGAAAGCAGGAGTGCTGCCGTCAAGGCGAACATCACCGTGAAAGCCATCGGGTGGAACATTTTCCCCTCGACGCCTGTCAGCGCAAAGATGGGCACATAGACAAGCGTGATGATGAGAACGCCGAAAATCGACGGCTTGATCACTTCCGCCGCTGCCGCTTCAGCAAGCCGGAAACGCTCGTCATGCGTCAAAAGGCGGCCAAGCCTGTGCTGCTCAATCCCGAATCGCCGCAAGCAGTTTTCGACAATGATGACTGCGCCATCAACAATCAGGCCAAAATCAAGCGCACCCAGGCTCATCAGATTGCCCGAGACGCCATACTCAACCATGCCTGTTATCGTCATCAGCATGGCGAGGGGAATCACCGCAGCGGTAATCAGTGCCGCGCGAAAATTGCCAAGAAGCACGAAGAGAACGATCATGACCAGAAGGGCGCCTTCGGCAAGGTTGGTTGCAACAGTATTGATCGTCCGGTCAACAAGCTCGGTGCGGTCATAGACAGGACGCGCGATCACGCCCTCCGGCAACGCGCGCGCGGCTTCTTCGAGCTTGGCGGCAACGGCGGTGGAAACGGAGCGGCTGTTGGCCCCCATCAGCATCATCACGGTTCCGAGCACAACCTCGTGGCCATTCTCGGTCGCAGCTCCGGTCCGCAGCTCCTCACCCAGGATCACATCTGCGACATCAGCGACCCGGATAGGCACGCCATTGCGGTTGGCAACCACAATGCGTTTCAGGTCATCCGCACTCTCAGCCTGGCCAACGGACCGGATAAGCAATTGCTCGCCATGGCGTTCGATATAGCCAGCGCCCACATTGGCGTTGTTGGCTTCAATTGCGCCCACGATGTCGCGCATGGTGAGCGACAGGGCTGTCATGCGGTCGGGCCAGGGAGTCACGTGGTATTGCCGCACGAAGCCGCCGATCGTGTTCACTTCCACGACGCCCGGCGTATAGCGGAGTTGCGGCCGGATCACCCAGTCCTGCAAGGTTCGCAAATCCTCGGGGCTCCACGCCGTGCCGTCGGGCTTGGTCGCGCCCGGCTCAGCCTCGATCGTGTACATGAAGATTTCACCCAGCCCTGTCGCAATCGGGCCAAGCTCGGGTTCAATGCCTTCGGGTAATAGACTGCGCACCGATTGAAGCCGCTCGTTTATCAACTGGCGCGCAAAGTAAATGTCTGTGCCGTCTTCAAAGACAGCGGTGACCTGGCTCAGGCCGTAGCGCGAAAGCGAGCGCGTGTAATCAAGACCCGGTATGCCGGCAATCGCAGACTCGACCGGAAACGTAATACGCTGCTCGGCCTCCAGCGGCGAGAAGCCGGGCGCTTCGCTGTTGATCTGGACCTGAACATTCGTGATGTCCGGCGTGGCATCTATCGGCAGCCTCTGGAATGCCCAGATGCCGATCCCGGCAAAGATCAGGACCAGAAAAAGGACGATCCAGCGGTGCCGGATGGAGAGATGGATGATGTGGTCGAGCACGGCGCCTCCTCAATGATCGTGCCCGGCGCCCGACTTCTCAATGTCGGCGCGGATCAGGAACGCGTTGTCGGTGACATAATTCGTGCCAGGTTCCAGACCACCGAGCACCTCAGTCCACTCCTTGGTTTGGCGGCCAAGCTCAAGCATGCGGACCTCATAGGTGTCGCCAACATTGGCGAACACGACAGTAAAATCGCGGAACCGCTGCAGGGCGCGGGTGCGGACCGCCAGCGGCACGTCGCTTGATGCCACGATGGCGATCCCCTCAACCGCCTGTCCCGGCCGCCATGTGCCGTCATCATTGGCGAGCTCCATGTGCATGATGAGGGTTTGGCTGGCGGCCTCGGTGGTCGGAAGAACCGAAGACACGGTGCCACTTTGTTCAGCGCTGCCGGTCAGGCTGCGGATCGTAATGGGCTGGCCGGGCCGCAGCCGATCAGCATCAAGCGGATAGACAATGAACTCCGCGCGAACGAGCCGACTGTCAGCAATGACATAAAGCGGATCGCTGTCCGCAACATCACCGACATTTACGTTGCGCGAAATGACAACGCCACTGATGGGCGCAGCAATTTCATAGGTCTGAAGGCTCTCACTCGATAAAACCCGTGCGATGATCTCCCCGCTTGTGACGGGATCGCCAATGTCTTTTGTCAGTGCCGTCACGCGGCCCGGGTACCAGGCGGTCACATCGGCCCGCCCCCGCGGTTGAAGCTCGATCCGGCCGGAGAGTGTGACTGTTTCGTCAATGCGCGCAGGCCCGGCCATTTCCGTTCCGATCCCCGCGGCTTCGGCCTGTGCCGGGTCGATGACTGTCCGGCCTTCATGCGACTCGTACACCCATTCGAATGCCTCTCCGCCGTACTCAGCGCGCACTGTCACGTCAAAGGAATGCGGCTCCTCCACCACCGCGCTGCCCCGGAGAAAATTCTCCTGGGCAACGAACGAATGGTCATCAACCTGCCCTCCCAGGCGACCAAGACTTATGCGAAGGCGTACAGTGGCGGGGGAGACAATTTCACCGTCGTTATAGGCATACACGCGGAATTCCGGCTCTACCCCCGTCTCGAAGATGGTGATTTCGAGAGCAAAGCCGTCATGACGCAAAAGGCGGCCGCCGTTCGGGCCGCGCTCATAGTCTTCATCCGCGTGCTCCCCATGACCGTCGTGATCGTCGAGCCCCTCGCCCTCCAGATGCTCCGCATGGCTCTCCCCCGGACCGTTCTCGGTGCGCGCGCCATCATCACAGGCGCCGAGCCCCAGCAGGATGACTGCGCCAGCGAGCAGGACTGTCAAAACACTTACCGGGCTCATGGTGTTACCTCCTGCCCCTGAATCAAACTGGCGTAACGGCATGTCAGCCGGTCAAGTTCGGCGCGATGAATGCGCCATGCGCGCAGGGCCTCTGCCCGTTTCATGCGCGCATCGGCAAGCGCGGCCTGCGCCGACAGAACATCAAGGTAGGAGAATGCGCCCGCGCCATAACCCTCCTGCGCAAGCGCCAGAGCACGCTCGGCCTGGGGAATGACAATGGACTCATAGGAAATGACTGCTTGCCCTTCTCCAGCGAGTTGACGGGTCAGGTCGGCGTGAGTGCGCATGAGGTCAATCCGTCCCGCTTCCACTTCATAGGCCACGCTGTTTTCCTCGGCACTTGCGCGGGCGATGGCCCCCTCATTGTCATCAAACAATGGCAACGGGATCGACACGCCGCCCATGAACGCGCCATCACCATCTAGTTCCTCTAACCGCCGCCAACCGAACGTAACCGTCGGATTTGGAATGGCGCGCGTGCGCTCTACTTCAGTCGCTGCGGCGGCACGGCCGCGCAAGAGTGAAAGATGCAGAAGATCAAGGCTGTCCTGCTCGCTGAATGCGTCAGGCTCAAGACCATCGGCAGACGGCTCCTGCATTGATGCCGACGTCAGCGAAAATCCGGAACCTCCGCCCCAGTAGCTCGCAAGACGCATCATCGCCGCTTGGAACTGCAACTCTGTGCGAGAGAGATTGACTTGCGCTTCTGCCGCGCTCGCATCAGCCCGCACGCCAGCCATGAGCGGTTCGCGTGCGGCTGCAACCCGGCGCCTCACTGTTGCCCGAACAGCTTCAGCGGTCTTGGCCTGCTCAATTGCTATGGCGCGCAACTCGTCGGCTCCCAGAGCCTCGGCATAGGCAATCTCGACGTCCCGGATCAGGTCGAGACCTTGCAGGATACGCTCGAGTTCGGTCTGTTCGCGCTCACGCCCCGCCAAGGCAACACGGGCTTCCCCCTGTCCGCCTGCTTCAATCTCGAAGCTGAGCGTAACACTTGTCTCGGCGCCCGAATAACCAGAGAGGGGGCCTGTGCCGCTGAAATTCTCCGCTTCAACCGACAGCACTGGATTGGGACGAGCACCAGCTTGCCGCAAGCTGCCTTCTGCTGCGATGATCCGCGCCGCGGCTGCCCGCAATCGGGGATCGGCCTCCAGCGCGCGGGCAATCGCAACAGTCAGGGGAAGCTCGCCGTCCGCACTCTTCGCCCCTGCGTGCAGCGGAAAGGCGGCAAGCAAGAACATCGCAGCGCAAACGGCAGCCAGCGCACGGGGTAAAGAAAAATGAACAGGTGAATGCCTGCAGACAGGTCTGGTTTTCATGGGATAACCGCGAGGAGGTTGCACAAAGGCGCTCCACGGTCACCCGCAGAGCATCAAACGCGCACTTGCAGTTTGGGTGGTCTCTCGGGGCCGGCAATTGCCGGATCAGGGCCGACGCTTTCATCACCAAATGGCACAAGCGAAGGCACACAAGTCATACCGGCAGAACAGGCCAAGTTTGAAGGCAGGGCCATCACATGGAGGCCACAGCACGCTCCAACGCCACTGTTCGGCGCGCATGCAGCACCCTCGGGACCAGACAAGCACCCATACCCGGCCAGCATGGTGTGCGCCAAAAGAATGCTGCTGCCATTCGCTTCAAGAAAATGCGGCTCGCGTGCAATTGATGCCTCGACGGCGGTCAAGACAACGACAAGCGCAACAAGCACGGAAACGCCGTGCCTTAACCTTGTCCACAAGCCGACGCAACGCGAACTCATTTGCGCTCCCATGCAGCAGTCGCGCTGTCCTTTTATCCATAATCATGGCTGGATTTCAACAAGTGATTTCGCCTTCGTGTTTTGAGTTGAAGCCCGTGGCTGATAATGACTGCAAAAGCCCACCACCTCCGTAGCTTTCATGTTTGACGCCAAAGACGCTCTGAAAGCCAAGGCCCGCGCCGTGCGCCCGCGCGACGCTGCGACGCTGATCCTTGTGCGTCAGTCGGGCGCTCTGCCTCAAGTGCTGATGGGTCGCAGGCCCGATACGATGAAATTCATGCCGGGAAAATTCGTGTTCCCCGGCGGTCGGCTGGACCGAGCCGATCATCACGTCGCGCCGATCACGCCGCTGCGCCCCGAAGTGCAAGCGCGCGCCAGCATCGGCACAACGCCGTCCCGCGCGGCGGCCCTGGCGCTTGCCGCCATCCGCGAGACGTTTGAAGAAACCGGTCTTGTCGTGGGTGCGCAGGGCACGATGGCCCGGCCGCCGCGTCACAAAATCTGGTCGGCCTATGCCGAAGCGGGCGCTGTGCCCGATCTTGCGGGCCTCACGTTGATCGCGCGCGCTGTCACGCCGCCCTATCGGGATCGGCGTTTTGATACGCGTTTCTTCATGGGCACGGATGCCATGATCCTGACGCGGATCACTGCAACCCATGCGGGCGAGTTGCTGGAGCCGCGCTGGGTCACCTTTGCCCAAGCGCGCACACTGGATTTGCCCAGCATCACACGCATTGTCATTGACGAGGCTGAACGCCGCCTGCCTGATTTGACATGTGATGCACCATGTCCCTATTTCCGGTTCCTGCGCGGGCGGGCGCACCAGACAACGATTTAGGTTGGAACAATCCATGAGCGAGAATGCCGGATCAGGCGCGGTACGGCCGCGCGATGCGGCCAGCCTCGTGCTCGTGCGCACCGACCCCGGAACGGGGATCCGCAGCGTGTTGATGGGCCGACGTCTCAAACGCGCCAGCTTCATTCCCGACATGTTCGTCTTTCCCGGCGGCCGCGTTGACGCTGAAGACGCCCGCATCGCGCCCGCGCGCGCCCTGCCCGATGAAACGCTCGCGCGCCTTCATCTGGCGGGTCAAGCCAAACGCGCGCAGGCACTGGCCAACGCCGCCATTCGTGAAACCTTTGAAGAAACGGGTCTGGTGATCGGCGTCGCAACGCCGTTAGTCACTTCCGGCAGACATCATGGATGGCAGGAATTTGCCAAGAGTGGTCATGCGCCGGATCACGCGCCACTTCAGTTTCTGGGCCGCGCGATTACCCCACCCGAGAGTCCAAAGCGGTTTCATGCCCGCTTCTTTGTGGCCGATGGCGCGTGCGCGTCGGGAGCGCTGGCGGGTTCGGGCGAGTTGATCGAACTCGACTGGTATCCGATTGAGGCGGCCTTGCGCCTGCCCATCATCGACGTCACGGAGTTCATGCTGCGGCGCGTGGCCGACGAAATCCATGCGGAACATGCTCCGCTCTTTTCCTATCGCCGGGGCAAACCGCTGAACCGCCCCGTGAAGCGCAAGTCCGGCCCATGAGCACGCAAGCCCTCTCGCGTGATCAGATGCGCGGCATTCTCGCCGCCTATTCCTGCGTCTTCGTGATGACGG
This sequence comes from Alphaproteobacteria bacterium UBA2784, assembly GCA_002352285.1. Lineage (GTDB taxonomy): Bacteria > Pseudomonadota > Alphaproteobacteria > Micropepsales > Micropepsaceae > UBA2784. Next base: position 7,980 of record DEIC01000013.1, read on the forward strand.
TGGGGCTTGGCCTCACGCTGCCGCTCTTGCCGATCCTGATGGAACGCATGGGGGCCAGCGCAACACTGATCGGCCTGAACACCGCAATTGGGGGCCTCGCGCTGTTTGTCACCGCGCCGCTGGTGCCATGGGCCATGCGCGCGATGGGCGGCCGGAAATTCCTCAATGTCTGCTTTGTCATTTCGGCGTTGTCGTTGGCAGCCTTCCCGCTCATTCCCGACATCGCCATATGGTTCGTGCTGCGCTTTGTCCTCAATGCCGGATTGCAGGGCCTCTTTGTCGGCAGCGAAATCTGGATCAACCAGCTTGCGCCTGAAAGCCACCGTGGCCGCATCATCGGCTTCTATGGTGCAATTGCGACGGCCGGATTTGCGATAGGCCCGCTCCTGCTCGGCCTTCTGGGAACAGAGGGGCCCGCCCCCTTCATGGCCGCAGCAGCCCTGATGATTGCAGGTTTCATTCCCGTGCTGGCCGGCCGCACCTTGCGCGCGCCCGAAAGTCATGACGGCACGCGTGGCGTCTGGCTCGCTTTGCTTGCCGTGCCGCTGCTGCATCTGGCTGGCCTCATCCACGCCGCCGCTGAATTGGGCATCTCCAGCTTTCTGCCGCTCTTTGCGATTGACCAGGGCTTGAGCGAAGAGCGCGCCATCATCCTTCTGACAGCCTTTGGCTTTGGCAATGTGCTCCTTCAGATCCCGATTGGCTGGCTTGCTGATCGGATGAACCGTCAACTGGTCCTCGCGAGCGCATGCCTGATTGCAGCAATGTGCGTCGCGGCACTTCCCCTGGCTGAAACCTTTGCCGCCATGCTGGCGATTGCGGTGATCGCGGGCGGCACCATTGTCGGCATCTACACGCTGGGGCTCACCATGATCGGCGCGCGGTTTCCCGGCGCGGCGGCCGCCAGCGCCAACGCGGCCTTTGCGCTGGCCTATGCGGGCGGCTCGATCCTGGGGCCGATGGGAACCGGCCTTGCAATGGATTCCTTTGGGAACAACGGCTTGCCGGTCGTCATCTGCTCCTTGACGGGGGCCTATGGCCTTGTTCTGCTTATGACAATCCGCTCTGCCCGCCGCGCTTGACTTCACAAGCGCGATCAGTAGGTTACCCGCCTTTCCGGGGGTGGCATTCGCGCCCCTCACCCGCTTCAGAGTTTTGCCATGGCCAAGCCAACCACAATCAAGATCCGCCTCAACAGCTCGGCAGACACCGGCTTCTTCTATGTCACGAAGAAGAACAGCCGCACCCAGACTGAAAAGCTGACCATGCGCAAATACGACCCCGTCGCGCGCAAGCATGTCGAGTTCAAGGAAGGCAAGATCAAGTAATCAGTCTGCCATTCCGCAGAAACACGAACGCGCCCCGCCTGATGGCCGGGCGCGTTTTCATTTCAGGCTTGGGGTCAGGCGGCGTCAGCGACCACGCG
>DEIC01000013.1:9469-42639 GCA_002352285.1 Alphaproteobacteria bacterium UBA2784
GCCAGATCAATGCCGCGCACATTGGCCTGAAGCCGCTGCGCAAACCCGCGCAGGATTTCATCGCCCACGTCATGGCCATGCGTGTCATTGACCGACTTGAAGTAGTCGATGTCCATGATGAGAAAGGCAAGCTTTTTGCCCGTCGCCGCCGCCGATTGCAGCAGCGTCGAAAGATGCCGCGCCATATAGCGCCGGTTGAACAGGCCGGTCAGCTGGTCGGTGATCGCCATCTCGACCGACAGCGCAAAGTTCTGGCGAAGCTGGTCGGCATAGCGCTTGCGCTTGAGCTGCGTGCGGATGCGCGCGGTCAGCTCGTTGCGGTCAATGGGCCGCATCACATAGTCGTTCACGCCAAGCTCGAATGCACGCACGAGGCGCTTGGCGTCGCCCTCTTCGATGATCGCAAGAATGGGCGTGTTGCGTGTGGCTTCAAAAGATTTCAGTTGTGAGGCCAGACGCAGGCCATCTGCACCCGCCAGCGACAGGCTGAGAATGATAAGGTCAAAATCGGCGCCGCGCGTGCGCACCAGCGCCTCCTGCACATCGCCCACGACTGTCACATCGTGCTGATTGCCGGCTGCGTCACGGATGCGCGACACCGCATTCTCGCGGTCTTCGATCACCAGAATGTGTCCGCGCACTTCATGCGCCAGCGGCGAAAGGGTTTCCGATGCATCCAGAAGGCCCAGACTCTGTCCCGTTGTTTCGCGCATGCGCAGTTCATCCGTCATCATCTTGAGACGGACAAGGCTTTTGACGCGCGCAAACAGCGCCACATCGTTGACGGGCTTGGTCAGGAAATCATCGGCGCCCGCTTCCAGACCCTGCACACGGTCAGAGGGCGCGTCCAGCGCCGTCACCATGACGACAGGCACGTGGGCAAGCTCAGCGTCAGCCTTCATGCGGCGGCAGACTTCAAAGCCGTCCATGCCGGGCATCATCACGTCGAGAAGGACGAGATCGGGTTTGTGGGCGGAAGCCGCTTTCAGCGCATCCGGCCCGTTGGATGCCGTCACCACGTCAAAATACTCGGCCGAAAGTTTGGCTTCGAGCAGCTTCACATTGGCGGCAATGTCATCGACGACAAGAATGCGGGCCGTCACGCGGATGCTCCCTCAGGCCGCAAAGCGGCGCACGGTTTCAAGGAAGCCGACAACCGAGATGGGTTTGGAGATATAGGCCTCGCAGCCGCCTTCCCGGATCTTTTCTTCGTCGCCCTTCATGGCAAATGCCGTCACGGCGATTACCGGGATGTGCTTGAGTGCATCGTCATCCTTGAGCCACTTGGTGACCTCAAGGCCCGAGACTTCCGGGAGCTGGATATCCATCAGGATCAGGTCAGGCTTGTGCTGGCGCGCAAGGTCAAGCGCTTCGATGCCATCGCGCGTCTGGATCGTGCGATAGCCATGCGCATCAAGCAGATCGTTGAAGAGCTTCATGTTGAGCTCATTGTCTTCAACGATGAGGACTGTCTTCTGGGTCTTCACTGCGGGAAACGCCATGGTGGGTGAACCTCTGATCCAGTCTGGGCGCAAACCTCTTGCCATCGGATTACGAAGGGGCGAATTCGCCGCTCTCCGCACCCCGGGGCCTTCAGCGCGCCTTGCCCGATTGCCATGTTCCTGGTTAACCAAGGGTTTCCAGATGGATCGGGGCAAGGATGCCAAGGCGGCCCGGCAAAAGGCACCGCACATCCTTCCTTGCCTCCCATATTGGGCTAACAGAAGTTAACGCTACCTTGAGCCCGCGACCGTTTGCGGCGAAAGTTTTGACCCCATGCTGCGGCAAAAGACATCAACATCAGCGAAATCAGCGGAAGCGCTCGCCATCGAGGCGATTGCGTTCATTCTGGCGGATGACGACCTTATCCCGCGGTTCCTCTCGGCAACTGGCGTTGACCCGGCGGATTTGCGGGAACGGCTGGGCGATAGCGAAGTGCTGGCCGCCGCCTTCAACTTTCTGATGTCAGAGGAGGCAACTGCGCGCCGCTTTGCCGAGGAACACAGGCTTTCGCCCGAGCAGATGCAGTTGGTGCTCGCGCGGCTGACTGGGGAGGCTCCGGCATGAGCCACCTCCTCTCGGTTCCGGCGGCAGCCGCCCTGGCAAATTTGAGTCTGAGCGGNNCACGGCAATGTCCGCCACGGGCCAGAGGGCGATGTCGTGGCGCGCGATCAGGTGACCGAGCTCATGCAGGCCTTCTTTGCGGAGGGTACCGAAACGCTGGAGCCGGTGCCTGGCGCCGCCGAGGCACTAGTTGGTCTTTCAGCCCATGCCGAGATCGTCATCCTCTCCAACGTGCCAGCCAGCGACGCCGATAAGCGTACGCGAAACCTCTGCAGACATGGCATGGACTATCCGCTGATCCCCAACGAGGGTGTGAAGGGGCCTGCGCTCGCCGCCATTGCCGCGCGCGCGCATGGCCAGCCGCTCTTCTTCATCGACGACCTGCCCCACAATCTGAAGTCAGCTGCCGAGCACGCTGCCCATTCTACACGGCTGCACTATATGGCTGATCCACGGCTCTCCCGCCTGATGCCCACATCGGCGCATGCCCATTATCGGCCGCACGACTGGCACGACGCCGCCCGCTTCATCCGCGAACATCTGGCAGGCGCATGAGTCCTGTCCGTATCGGCATAGATCTGGGTGGCACCAAGATCGAAGGGATCGCGCTCGACGTGGCGGGGGCACGTCTGGCTGGCGCACGCATCGACACGCCACGCGATGACTATCCCGGCACGATCAAGGCGATTGCATCCCTCGTCGCCCAGCTGGAAAGAGAAGCCGGTTACACCAGCACGCGCGTTGGCATCGGCATGCCGGGTTGCATGTCGCCCGCAACCGGGCTTGTGAAGAACGCCAACTCGACATGGCTGAACGGAAAGCCCTTCGACCGCGATCTGGAAGCAGCCTTGAAGCGCAAGGTGCGCCTGATCAATGACGCCAATTGCTTTGCCCTCTCCGAAGCGGTTGATGGCGCAGGCGCCGGCCACGAGATTGTCTTTGGCGTCATTCTGGGAACCGGCGTGGGCGGCGGCATTTCCATCGGGCGCAGGATCATCACCGGCGCCAATGCCATTGCAGGCGAATGGGGCCACACCGCCCTGCCCCATATGCGCGATCATGAAAGGCCCGGCCCGCTCTGCTATTGCGGCAAACGCGGCTGTATCGAGACATTCCTTTCCGGCCCAGCCCTTGCCGCCGACATGAAGCGGCGCAGCGGCCGCAACGAAACCGGCGCAGCGATCGCCGCCGCCGCAGCGCGCGGCGATATCTGGGCGCTTGATGCACTCGCCGATTACCGCGACCGGCTGGCGCGCGCACTGTCAACCGTGTGCAACATACTTGATCCCGGCGTGATCGTGCTGGGTGGCGGCGTATCGAACATCGCGGCGATCTATGACGGGCTGAATGAGGCGCTGGCGCGCGCCTCTTTCTCCGACACGCTGGTCACGCGCGTTGTTCCGGCCAGACACGGCGATGCCAGCGGTGTGCGCGGCGCCGCATGGGCATGGGATACGCCATGAGCACGCTCTGCCTCGACTGCCAGACACTGGCAACGGGGCCAGCACCGCGCCGCTGCAAATCTTGCGGATCACCGCGCCTGCGCACACATGCAGAACTTGAGACGCTCACCATCGCGCACATGGATTGCGATGCGTTCTATGCCGCCGTTGAAAAGCGCGACAATCCCGATCTGCGCGACAAGCCGGTCATCATCGGCGGCGGCAAGCGCGGCGTNNGCCGCCGTCAGCAGACAGGTGCGCGCCCTGATGGAGGCGTTGACGCCCGCCATCGAACCACTGTCGATGGACGAGGCCTTTCTTGATCTGTCGGGCACAGAGCGGCTGCATGGCCAATGTGCCGCCGTCAGCCTTGCCAAACTCGCTGCCCGCATTGCGCGCGAGATCGGCATCACGGTCTCGATCGGCCTTGCGCCCAACAAATTTCTCGCAAAGATCGCATCCGACCTCGACAAGCCGCGCGGCTTTGCCGTGATTGGCGCAGCAGAGGCGGCGGCTTTTCTGGCCTCAAAGCCCGTCACCCTCATCCACGGGATCGGCAAGGCGTCTGCAGCATCCTTCGCCGCACAGGGCGTCACAAGCATTGGCCAGTTGCAGACAATGGATGACGCGGAGTTGCTGCGGCGCTTTGGCTCACACGGCCTGCGGCTGGGCCGCCTGTCGCGTGGCCTCGACAACCGTCAGGTGCGGCCCCATGGCGAGACCAAGGGCATCAGTTCAGAGACCACTTTCTTTGATGACATCAGCGATTTTGCCGAACTGGATCCGCTGCTCTGGCGCCAGTGCGAGCGGGTATCGGCCCGCGCCAAGAAACAGGGCTATGGCGGCCGCACCATTACCTTGAAGCTGAAGACGGCGAACTTCCGCCTGCGCACGCGCTCCACCACGCGCGACACGCCAACCCAGCTGGCCGAGAACATTTATCAGGCGTCACGCCCGCTTCTCAAAGCCGAGTGTGATGGCACGAGCTTCCGTCTGATGGGTGTCGGCATCAGCCATCTGGAGCCGGAAGAGCGCTGCGACCCGCCTGATCTGCTCGACAAGTCTTCAGGCCGCAAAGCGGCAGCAGAGCGCGCCATCGACGCTGTACGCGCCAGGTTTGGTGCCGACGCGATTGGAAAGGGACGCGGGCGGCGTTAGCTCAGCACGGCGGGTCCGAGAGCGTATCAAGCTGCTCCAGCGTGCCATTGACCGCATAGTCGCCGAAGTCGAGCACGAGATCGGTCGAAACGCCATTCGCAAACAGGCGGAACGACGCCTCATAATCCGGCACATCCTCCACGCCGCCCAGCTTGTAATAGCTGAACGTCACAGGCCACGAGGCAAGCCCGGAAAGCACGGATGCGCCTTCAACCTGCGGCAGTTCCGTGCCGGGCGCCTTCATGCGGCCGATCACGGCAAAGGCCTGATAGGTTTCACCTTCGCCCGATCCATCGAACACTTTGCGCGCCAGCGTTGTCTGCCCCGCCTTCGCCGCCTCAAGCACTTCAATCAGATAGGCGGTCGGAAAAATCGCATCCGCAGGCAATGCGGCGGAAGCGATCTTGCCTTCGCTGTATTCAATGCGCGGCCGCGCGCCATCCGTCGCGGTAAAGGCCGTGCCGGAAAATTTGTCGATCGACGCGCCGTTGAAATCCTGCGACAGCGTAAAGCGGAAGGTTTCGCCGCGCACACTCTCCCACGAGGTCAGCCAGAGATCGCCCATGGCCACCTGCCCCTCGTCATTCGTCATCTGACTGACAAGGCGCTGGTTCAGCGTATAGCCGTCGCATGCATTCGAAAATTCAACGACAAGCTTGCCGTTGAACCCGGTGATGCCCGCGCCCCACCCTGCGCTCTTGAGACTGATGGCATAGGAGGCGCGATGGCCCAGAAGTGCGTCACGCGCCAGTGCGGCAGGAACCGCAACATGTGTGGCAAGGGTCAACGCCACCAGCGTGGCAAGGGCAGTCTTCAGCGGGCGCAAGGCTTTTGTCCTCAAGTCGGGGGCAGGACTGTCAGGCTTGCGCCTGATTGCAGCGTCATTGCGGCAAAGTCTGGCAGGCTGAGGTAAAGAAACGCAGAACCTCTGCCTGCTCGAGTTGTGCGCACATCATTTTTCCACCTCCTCCGCCTTCGCGGGGGAGGTCGGATTTGAGTGAGCGGGGTGAACTCAAATCCGGGTGGGGGCCCTGATTTTCTGCCGTTCCCCCACCCGATCCGCAAGCGCGGATCGTGCCTCCCCCGCGAAGGCGGAGGAGGCGATAAAGAGATTCCCGGACCGGTATCGGGTGCTGGGTCTAGCCGCCCTTCCCGTCCAGCGTCGCCAATGGTCCGTAAAGCTCAGGCCGCCGGTCGCGAAAGAGCCCCCACGACGTGCGCGCGCGAGCAATCTCGTCAAGATCAAACGATGCCGTCAGCACGCCATCACCCGCGATACTGTCAAAGTCGCAGACAATGCCGCCCGTGGGGTCGGCAATGAAGCCGGTGCCATAGAAGGTCAGCTCAATATCCGTGAACTTGCCGCGCTCTTTGCCGATGCGGTTTGAAGCCACCAGCGGAACATAATTGGCGGCCGCATGGCCCTGCATCGTGCGCCGCCAGTGATGGCGGCTGTCAACGGGCGGTGCAGGCGGCGGCTCGCTGCCAATCGCCGTTGGGTAAAGGAGAACTTCCGCGCCCATCAGCGCCATGGCGCGCGCGCATTCAGGAAACCACTGATCCCAGCAAATGCCCGCACCAATCTTTCCAAAGCGCGTGGCGAACACGCGAAAGCCGCTGTCACCGGGGTTGAAGTAATATTTCTCCTGATACCCCGGCCCGTCGGGAATGTGCGACTTGCGATAGCGTCCCAGCACCGCGCCATCCGCATCAATCATCGCCAGCGAGTTGAAATGCGCCTGCCCGGCCTTCTCGAAGAAGCTGAGGGGAAGAACAACGCCGAGCTCCTTTGCCAGTGCCGAAAAGCGCGCAACCAGCGGATGGCCCTCAAACGGCTTGGCCAGCGCAAAATGATCGACTACCTGTTCGCTGCAGAAATAGGGCGTCTCGAAAAACTCCGGAAGCAGGATGATGTTGGCGCCCTTGGCCGCTGCCTGGCGCACCAATGCCTCGGCCCTGCGCACATTGCCGGCCAGATCCCAATCCATCGACATTTGTGTGGCGGCAACAGTCACGCGGCGCATGGCATTCGTTCCCTTCAAAGCGGCTGCTGCTGGGTAATGCAATGAATGCCGCCGCCGCCCTCCAGCACCGGCAGCGCATCCACCTGCACGATTTCACGGCCCGGAAAGGCGTCCGCCAGAATGCGCCGCGCGCGCTCGTCCATCGGATCGTCGAAGGCCGGCGCAATGATCGCGCCGTTGCAGGCATAGAAATTGATGTAGGTGGTTTCAAGCCGTGTGCCGTCATGGCGGCGGCGCACTTTTTTGGGTTGCGGCAGCTCGATGATCTCCAGCTTGCGCCCCTGTGCATCGCTGGCATGCGCAAGCCGCGCCAGATTGTCGGCCATCGCCGGATAGTTTTCGTCAGACTTGTCGAGCGGCATGTTGATGAGCACTGCCCCCGGCCGCGCGAAGCATGCGACATTGTCAACATGGCCGTCGGTCTCGTCGTGCTTCAGCCCGTCACCCAGCCAGATGATCTTGAGGATGCCCAGATAAAGCGCGAGCCGCGCCTCGATCTGCTGGCGGCTGAGTTCAGGATTGCGGTTCTCGTTCAGAAGGCACTGCTCTGTGGTGATCAGCGTGCCCGCGCCATCGACATGAATGGCCCCGCCCTCCATCACCATCGGCGCGCGATAGATCGGCAGGTCCGCCAGATCAATGATCGTGGCGCCAATCGCCGAATCATTGGCGTGCGGGTGATATTTGTTGCCCCAGGCGTTGAAGCGCCAATGCACGCCCGCCACGCCACCCTTGCCATTGACCACAAAGCTCGGGCCACTGTCGCGCGCCCAGGCATCATCAATCGGAAACTCGGCAAGATCGACCAGCGGGCCGCAGGCCAGTTGCGCCTCGGCCGCATCGTGGGGTGACACGACCATTGTGACCGGCTCAAACCGCCTGATCGTGCGTGCAATCACGGCATAGGCCTGGCGCGCGCGCAAAAGCCCGTCAGGCCCGCCAAAGGGCTGAACCCGCGTCGGCCACTGCATCCACGTGCGGGCATGCGGCGCCCACTCAGCCGGCATGAAAAAGCCGTCACGCGCGGGGCAGGCATCATCGGCATCAAGCTGGCGTGTCATCATCACAAGTGCCCACAGGACTGGCACTTCACCTTTGAGAGATAAGCCTTTAGCTTATGCATCAATGCGCGCGCGCGGGCAACGCGCCTTGCGCCTTTGAGGGGAGAACGCATGTCAGGCCAAATCGATGCAAAGCTGAAGGAACTCGGCATCACGCTGCCCACGCCGCCCAAACCGGTGGCGAGCTATGTGCCTTATGTGGTCAGCGGCAATCTGGTGTTCGTTTCCGGCCAGATCACATTGGGGCCGAACGGCCTTGAATATGTTGGCCGGGTTGGCCGCGAATTCACCGTCGATCAGGGCAAGGAGGCCGCCAGGCTTTGCGCCATCAATCTGATCGCCCAGCTGCGCGACGCCTGCGGCGGCAATCTTGAACGCCTCAAGCGCGTGGTGAAGGTCACGGGCTTCGTCAACGCGCATGAGGGATTTGGCCAGCACCCGGAAGTCATCAACGGCGCCTCCGATCTTTTTGTGGCCGTCTTTGGCGACAAGGGCCGCCATGCCCGCGCCGCCGTAGGGGCTGGCTCACTGCCCCGCAACGTGGCGGTTGAAGTTGAGGCGATTTTCGAAATCGCGTGAAATCAGGGTTCTCGTTCGAAACGGTTTCATCCATGGCGGCCATTCCGGCCGCCGCGTGGGATCTGCTCGCCAATCAGGTCGCGTCTGAGCACAATCCGTTTGTCGCCCACGCCTTTCTGCACGCGCTGGAGCAATCCGGCTCGGCAACGGCGCGCACCGGCTGGCGGCCCCTGCATGCCTGCGTGCGCGATGGCGCTGGCGACCTCGTGGCTGCTGCCCCGCTCTATCTCAAGTCCCACTCGCGTGGCGAATATGTGTTTGACCATGCCTGGGCCGAAGCGTGGGAACGCGCGGGCGGAAACTACTATCCGAAACTGCTGTGCGCCGTGCCGCTCACACCCGTAACCGGCCCCCGGCTGATGTCAACGCATCCAGCCGCACTAACGGCACTGATCGCGGGCATGCAGAACCTCGCGCGCGAGAATGAAATCTCGTCGCTCCACATCAATTTTCTTGCCGAACACGAAAGCGCGCTGCTGACCCGAATGGGTTTCCTTCCGCGCATGGACCAGCAATTCCACTTCATCAATCGCGGCTACACAGACTTTGCGGCATTCCTGGCCACCCTGTCGCATGACAAGCGCAAGAACCTGAAGAAAGAACGCGCCCGCGCCAGCGAACACGGCATCAGCTTCTCATGGAAGCGTGGGGCAGAGATCACCGAAGACGATTGGGATCATTTCTTCGCCTTCTATATGGATACAGGCAGCCGCAAATGGGGATCGCCCTATCTCACCCGCCCGTTCTTTTCGATGCTGGGCGAGGCGATGGGTGCGCGCGTGTTGCTTATCCTCGCCCACCGCGCAGGTCGTCCGATTGCAGGCGCGCTCAACCTGATCGGGGGCGATGCGCTCTATGGCCGCTATTGGGGCGCCATCGAGCATCATCCGCTTCTGCACTTCGAGACTTGCTATTATCAGGCCATCGACTACGCGCTGGCGCACGGGATTGCGCGCGTCGAAGCGGGCGCGCAGGGCATGCACAAACTCGCGCGCGGCTATGAACCCGTGCCAGTCTTCAGCGCGCACGACATTGTTGACCCGCGGTTTCGCGATGCCGTCGCCCGCTATCTCGCGGAGGAGCGCAAAGCGGTGGCACAGGACATTGCCGTGCTTTCGGCGCACACGCCGTTCAGGAAGGACTAAAGCCCGGCCTGCCCCTTCAACCAGACAACGCCGTCAGTCCAAGCCTCGTGGGATATGTCGGGCAAGAGGAAGCGGCCTGCGCCAATAAGGGCGTGAGAGGCCCCCTCATAGGTCTTGAAGGTGATTGGCTTGTTTCTCGCAATCAACGGTTCAAGAACGCGAATCGCATCCGGCGCCCTTACAACTTCATCATTGGCCCCAAATTGCCAGAACACCGGCACTTCAAGCGCAGCGATCGTTGGACCCGGGTCAAGACCGCGCCCGTGTATGGCCGGCGATGGAGTTGTTGGTGCGGTCACAAGCAGCATGAATCTGATTGCTGGCTCATCGGCAGCGGCCAATGGCGCTATCCACCCCGATTGGCTGAACCCTAAAACACCAACGCGTGCGTCATCCACCTCCTCCTGGGCCGTTAGAAAACGGACTCCCGCCACCATGTCCTCTGCGAGGAGCACGAGATTCGCCTGTGTTGTCGGGTCACGGCCTTCGAAGTCACCTCCGCTCTCACCAACTCCGCGCTTGTCGGCAACCAGTACGGCAAATCCCTCGCGCGCCAACGCATAGGCGTAAACATCATACACCGAACGTGGGCGGGGCCCGGATGCATGACCAATCATGATCGCTGGGTGAGGACCCTCTCCATCAGGAACGTAGAGCGTTGCGGTGATCACCACGCCATTGCTCTCAAACGTAACTACCTCTTCCTGCACACCTTGAAACATGAAGAGGATAAGAGAAATCACCAGTGACACCAGCGACAAGGCAATCAATCCAAGATGGCAAATCAGGGACCAGCGCACGACCGGACGGCGCAGGAAAGTAACGGCCACAATTATCACGATGCATCCAGCCAACAGGCTAAGCAGGACCGAGCGACCCGGCACCCCAATCATGCCAGCCACAAGCGGCGCGAGCATGTTTCCGCTTAACAGCAGGAATGCGGTGAAGACGGCCAACAATGACACGCCCGCGAACACAAGGCTGAAAAGGCGATTCATGGTGCGTCCTGCCAACTGATCTGCTTGCCGGGGTTGCACTCCATTGCAGCTTGTTGGTAGCACATATTGAGTACTGAGCATGTGATTGATGAACCGGCAAGGTGCCCATGACCTACGACCCCAGCAACATTTTTGCCCGCATCCTGCGCGGCGAATTGCCGATGCACAAAGTCTTCGAGGACGAGAAAACCCTCGCTTTCATGGACATCATGCCCCAGGCCGAGGGGCACACGCTGGTCGTACCCAAATGCCCGGCAGCTGATCTTTATGCCTTGCCCGCCGAATTTGCCGGGCCACTGCTCGCAACCACGCAGCGCGTCGCCGCAGCCGTGAAAAAGGCAACGGGTGCTCCCGGCATCATGATCGCGCAACTGAATGGCAAAGAGGCCGGGCAGACGGTTTTTCATCTGCACTTCCACATCATTCCGCGCCGCCATGGCGCTGACCTTGCCATGCACGCTCACAAGATGGAGGCGCCGGAAAAGCTGGCGGCCATGGCCGAAAAAATCCGCGCGGCGCTTGGTTAAGCCTCGGGCCGCGGCATTGCATTCCCGCAATTCACTGCTACCCTCCTGCCGTCGTCAACCAACTGAAAGGAGGTGATCCAGTGTCTCATTGTCATGCGCCGAAAGGCTCAAGCCGGACCTGGAACCTCGCTTGCGAAGGCATTTGCTGACGCCAGCGCGTTGCAACAGATCCGCTTCGGCCACCAGGCCGGCAATGGAAAGGCCGCCCCATCCGGGCGGCCTTTCTCGTTGAAGGCTACAGCGTGTTTGTTCGGCCTCCCCTTATCTATAAGGGGAGGCGGGGTTTGGCAGAGCGCAGCGAATGCCAAGCCCGGTGGGGTTGCGGGACGCCGTATTGAGCTCATCGGTGGTGCCCCCCCCCCACCGATTTGCGCAAGCGCGCAAATCTGCCTCCCCCAAAAAAGGGGGAGGCAGGAAGACCATTGTTACTCCACAAACTCCGGCTCAGACGGCGCAACACCCGCGCCCGGCGCGGTCTTGGACTTTGGTGGCGCGGGCGGCAGCGGGATGAAGTCGAAGGCAAGCTTCTCACCCGAGGGATCAAGCATCACCTTCACCACGCCGCCCTTGGAGAGTTTGCCGAACAGGATTTCATCGGCCAGCGGTTTCTTGATCTGCTCCTGAATGACGCGCGCCATCGGCCGCGCACCAAACAGCGGATCGTAACCGCGCGCGACCAGCCAGCTGGTTGCCTCTGGTGTCAGTTCAAACGTGATATTGCGGTCAGAAAGCTGGGCCTCCAGCTGCAACACGAACTTCTCCACCACCTGCGCAATGATTTCCTGCGGCAGCGGCGCAAAGCCGATCACCGCATCAAGACGGTTGCGGAACTCCGGCGTGAACAGGCGCTTGATCGCCTCTTCGTCTTCGCCCTCGCGCTTGCCGCGTCCAAAGCCGATGGCATCCTTCGCCGCGTCCGAAGCCCCCGCATTCGTCGTCATGATGAGGATGACATTGCGGAAGTCGATCTTCTTGCCGTTATGGTCGGTCAGCTTGCCGTGATCCATCACCTGCAACAGGATGTTGAAGATGTCGGGATGCGCCTTCTCGATTTCGTCCAGAAGCAGCACGACATGCGGATGCTGATCGACGCCATCGGTCAGAAGCCCGCCCTGATCGAACCCCACATAGCCCGGCGGCGCGCCGATCAGGCGGCTGACGGCATGGCGCTCCATGTATTCCGACATGTCAAAGCGCAGCAGCTCCACACCCATGATCTTGGCAAGCTGGCGGGCGACTTCTGTCTTCCCAACGCCCGTGGGGCCAGAGAAGAGATAGCAGCCAATCGGCTTCTCCGGTTCGCGCAATCCGGCACGCGCAAGCTTGATGGAGGCGGCAAGCGCCTCAATCGCGGCATCCTGGCCAAACACCACACGGCGCAGATTGCCCGAAAGATCGCGCAGCGCCTCGGTATCGGATTTCGAGACTGACTTCGCCGGGATGCGCGCCATCTTGGCAATCACATCCTCCACCTCGCGCACACCGATCACCTTTTTGCGCTTCGACTCCGGCACCAGCATCTGCGCGGCGCCGGTTTCATCCAGCACGTCGATGGCCTTGTCGGGCAGCTTGCGGTCGTTAATGTATTTCGCCGACAGCTCCACCGCCGACTTCACCGCATCAGCGGTATAGCGCACGCGATGGAACTCCTCGAAATAGGGCTTCAGGCCCTTCAGAATCTTGATCGTGTCCGGCACCGAAGGCTCGTTCACGTCAATCTTCTGGAACCGGCGCACCAGCGCGCGGTCCTTTTCAAAGTGCTGCCGGTATTCCTTGTACGTGGTCGAACCGATGCAGCGCAGCGTGCCCGATTGCAGCGCGGGCTTGAGCAGGTTAGAGGCATCCATCGCCCCGCCCGATGTCGCGCCCGCACCGATGATCGTGTGGATCTCGTCGATGAAAAGGATTCCCCCCTTGAACGCCTCAATCTCCTTGATGACGTTCTTCAGCCGCTCCTCAAAATCACCGCGATAGCGTGTGCCCGCAAGGAGCGCGCCCATATCCAGGGCAAAGATCGTGCAGCCGCGCAGCACATCCGGCACGTCGCCCTGCGTGATCTTGCGCGCCAGACCCTCGGCGATGGCCGTCTTTCCTACGCCCGGATCGCCGACATAAAGCGGATTGTTCTTCTGGCGGCGGCAGAGAATCTGGATCGTGCGCTCCACCTCCGGCTCGCGACCGATCAGCGGATCAACCTTGCCGGATTGCGCCTTCTTGTTGAGATTGACGCAATAGCTGTCCAGCGCGTCATGCCCCTGCTTCGCGGGCTTTTCGGCGGGTTCGGCCTCGTCTTCGGCGCCGCGCACAGGCCGACTTTCCGAATGGCCGGGCCGCTTGGCAATGCCGTGGCTGATGTAATTGACCGCATCCAGCCGCGTCATGTTCTGCTCTTGCAGGAAGAACGCCGCGTGGCTCTCGCGCTCTGCAAAGATCGCGACCAGCACATTGGCGCCCGTCACCTCTTCCCGCCCCGAACTCTGCACATGGATGACGGCGCGCTGCACAACGCGCTGGAATCCGGTGGTCGGCTTGGCATCGTTGCCGTCGGCCATCGACAGGCCGGTAAGATCATTGTCAACATAATGGACAAGCGAGCGTTTCAGCGCTTCAAGATCGACATTGCAGGCCTTCATCACGGCGGCGGCGTCACGGTCATCGCACAGCGAGAGGAGCAGATGCTCCAGCGTCGCGAATTCATGGTTGCGTTCGCTGGCGGCGCGGATGGCGCGGCGCAGCGTTTCCTCCAGGGCGCGTGAGAACGAAGGCACGTCGCTTACTCCTTCTCCATCGTGCACTGCAGCGGATGCTGGTGCCGCCGTGCAAACTCAACCACCTGGGTCACTTTGGTTTCAGCAACCTCATAGGTGAAGACGCCGCAGATCCCCACGCCGTGGCGGTGGACATGCAGCATGATCTCGACAGCCTCCTCGCGGTTCTTCGAAAAGAACCGCTCCAGAATGTGAACGACGAACTCCATCGGCGTGTAATCGTCGTTGAGCAGCAGAACCTTGTAGAGGCTGGGCCGCTGGGTTTTGGGTTTGGTCCTGGTGACAAGACCCGTGCCCGTATCATCGCCCCCGCCATCGCCGGGTCCGCCGTTCTCTGCGCCGCCGCCGTTTCCCTTCCGGGTCGTCATCGCCTTCTGGAATCTCTCGCCTGCCACCGCAGGCAACCGCCTGCGACTCTGATTAAATAGGAACTTTCGCGCAGTTTCAAAGCCGGTGCCGCACCACGCAGTAAACGGCGCTCAAGCCAGCTTTGCCGCCACTTTGGCAAGCCAGAGATCGATCCGCTTGCGGTTGACGCCCATGTCAGACCAGCCAACACGGCTGCGGCTGTAGATCGCAAGCGTAGAGGTCGCAGGTGACAGGGCGATGAAACGCACCGTCACATCATCGGCAAACCCCAGAAGCGCCGAACGCTGCACAAACTCGTGCTGGTCAAGCCCCTTGTCGCTGGGGCCGCGGGTCACACGCGGCTCGGCCAGCGCAACGGCAGCAAATGCCTCACGCAGATTGGCGGCGGACACCTTGAAAACCGGCGCCACACGATGGGGCTTGGCCAACGGACAAAACCCTTCCGGCGCCACAAGATACTGGTTGGGGCTCGCCTTCAGCTTGAGCTTGTCGAATGAGATCATGGCGCCGACTTTTCGTTTGGCATTGGACGGCCGTCAACCGGCTCGATCAGGTGATGAAACAACCCTGCCACAGACGTGACAGTCTTGTCGCAATAATCAAACCAGTGAGAAGCAGCCTCTGTCAGGCTGCGCGCATGCCAGAGCCGGTCGGCAAGCTCGAGCGTATGGGCCACATTATCCTGGGCCGCAAAAAGCCCCTCACGCGCGACACGCAACACAAAGCCAGCCGGATTCATGCGTCCCCCAGTTTGCGGCCCCGATTGCGGCAGTGCAGCATGAGGCCGTGCTGGTGTCCAGCCAAGCGGGCGGCGAATTGCCGGTCTGGGGTTTACCTCTGCGCAACGCTCCACGGGCTAGGATGGATGGTGATCCAACGCGGTTAAGAGAGATGAACGGCCCCCGTACGTTACATTCCGGTTATCCCCATGTTTTGCTTATCAATCCACCTGACTTCTGGCACACTGATTCCCGTATCTGGCATCGCGATGGCCGGAGACGGGTTGGCGTTTGTCAGCCTGCTTCTGGTCGCGGTGACGATGTTGCTGTCGGGTGACCGCTAACAGGGGGCGCTGGAGCCGCATGATGCGACTCGCATGCAGGGGACGTGTATTTGTCCAAGCCATCCGCGAAACAGCGCGCAGCGCGTGGCCGCGCATGTCGGCCTTTGGCCTGGCCTTCCTGCTGGCTATGGCCTCGTCCTTTGCCGCAGCCCCCGTCGCCTACGCCGATGACAACGACGCTTCGCTGGTGATGGACGCCGAGACCGGCGAAGTCCTCTATTCCAGCAATGGCAATGAATCGCGCATTCCCGCTTCGCTCACCAAGATGATGACGCTCTATCTCGTCTTCGAGCGGCTTGAGGCAGGTGAGATCCAGTTGCGCACCCGTTTTCGCGCATCGGCCCATGCGGTCTCACAAGATCCCACCAAGCTGGGTCTCGAGGTCGGCAATACGATTGATGTCGAAAACGCCATCCGCGCCCTCATCATCCGTTCGGCCAACGACGTGGCCGTGGTGATCGCGGAGGGTCTTGGTGGCACCGAAGAACGCTTTGCCCGCCTGATGACGCAGCGCGCCCGCAAGCTGGGCATGACGCACACGACATTTTACAACGCGTCCGGCCTGCCCCATCCGCGCCAGCGCACATCAGCGCGCGATATGGCAATCCTTGCGCGCGCGCTGATGAAGGACTTCCCGCAATACTTCCATTATTTCAGCGAAGAGAGCTTCACCTATGGCGGCGTGATTTTTGACACGCACAACAAGCTGGTGACTGACTTTCAGGGAACCAACGGCATCAAGACCGGTTATACGCGCGCCTCGGGCTTCAACCTGACAACGTCGGTTGAGCGCGATGGCCGGCGCCTGATCGGCGTTGTTCTGGGTGGCGCCACCGCGAAAGAGCGCGATGCCGACATGCGCGGCATGCTCGACAGCATGTTCCGCCGTGCGGATGCTGAACCGGAATTGATCGCGCTCTACGATGCAGTCCCCTCGCCGCGCGACGCGATCCCCGTGCCCGTCGCGAAGCCTGAAGATGCACCTGTCGCCATCGCGGCCGCAGAGCCTGCGCCGACAGAAGAAGTTCTCGCCGACATGGCTGAAAGTGCGCCTGAAGCCATCAACGAAACCGTCGAGACTGTCGAAACCGAAGTCGCGGCCATTCTGCCTGTGCGCAAGCCCGACATGGGTGGGGAGGTTGTCGTCGCCTCTGCTCCCGAAGCAATCGCCGATGACGAGGGCGCAGCCGAGGGTGACGGCGGCCCGGTCACCAACGTATCGGCGGTCAGCTCACCTGTCGTCGGAACAGCCGTTCTGCGCACCGGCGACTGGGGTATCCAGGTGGGCGCTTTCAGCACCCGCGAGCAGGCTCAGGCCGTGCTCACCGACGCGCGCGACCGTTCGGGTGGCCTTCTGTCAGATCGGCAGGAAGTGATTGCAGCCGTCACCAATCGCGAGGGTCAGACGCTTTACCGCGCCCGCTATCGCTCGTTCGATCTGGGTGGCGCGCGCAAGGTCTGTGCGGCACTCACCGATGCCGGTCTTTCCTGCCTGCCCTTCTCGGACGGCGGCGAATAATCACTCCCCCAGAAGCACCCGCCGCGCGAGCTTCAGCCGCGCGAGCGTTTCTTTGGCGCCGCCCGCCTCCCCGCCTGCCATCTTGACCGCGCGCTCATAGGCGTTGCGGATACGCGCCGCATCCTTCGTATCCAGAATGCCCAGGACAGCAAATGCCTCTGCCTCGGTCATGCCCTCAAGGTTGCGCGGCGGCTTCGGCTCTTCGGAAACGCGCTCATATTTATGCCGTGCGACCCAGGACGATTGCGGAACAGGCGGCATATCCTGTTCGCGCACATCTATGTATGCAGGAACGGGGGCTGAATGCGGGGCGTCAGCCTCCACCGTTTCATTCTCAAATTCGCCGCTGTCGCCAACATCAAGATGCGGGCGGGCATGAGACAGCCACGCCCTGAGGGCCTTGGCGGAAATGCGGTCCCCGTGGTCCAGCTGTTCCAGCAGCTCCAGAAGTTCGGGATCGTTCAGCGAAGAAAGTTCGCGTCCTGCAAACGGGCCATCCATGACGGCGCCTGTCAGATCACCGCCAGGTCCGAATTGCCGGATCTCCAGCCAGACCGAGCGGAAAACGCGGTCGCCCTGCAGCGTGGCAGCGACGTCCTCTGCCGTTGCGGCGCTCCTGGGCGAAACGGCAGACACAAACCAGAACATCCCGCCTGCGACCAATATCGCAAAGAGAAGGGGTCTGGGCAGAAATGGCTCGTCGCTGAAAATCTGGATGATGGCAAGGAAGAGAACAAATGACAGCACGCGGCGCCAGAATTCCGGCTCAAACTTCTTCTCTTTCTTGTGGTCATTCATGCGGGGCTCTTCGGTTCAATCACCCAGAAGCGTGCGCCGCGCTTCGTTCAGCTTTGCCGCCAGATAGTCCGAGCCGCCGCGATCAGGATGCACCTGCTTCATCAACCGCAGATGCGCCGCGCGGATCTCATCGTCGCTCGCGCCCTCCTCCAGCCCCAGCACTTCCAGCGCTTCAGCGCGCGACATCGGTTGAGAGGGCGCCGCAGCATCCGCCCCGCTGTCGAGCGTCACATCCGGCCGCATGCGCGCCACCCAGGCTTCAAGAAGGCGCGCTGAATTGGGGTTCTCGCGCTCCAGCTCGGCAAAGAGCCTGCGCAGACTGTCCGCATCCAGTTCCGAAAGCTTGCGCCCGGCAAATGCACCTTGCTTGACGGTACCGTCCATCACGCCGCTGTCGTGCTCCAGCGACATGGACAGCCAGTCTGTTTCGACCGCCGATGTCTTGCCGGGTGCGGGATGGGCGGGGCCCTGAACTGCCATGAACCCCGGCCGTTTGAACAGGCCGAATGAAATGCCCGCAAGCCAGCCCCACACCAGCGTGAAAATCACTGCCGTGAATGCAGGCATCAGCCGGAAGGCCAGAAATGCGCCGATCAGGGCAACCACAACAAAACCGGCCCCGCGCAGAATACGCGCCATGGCGGTGGCGCTGGCATTGGCAAAGCCCCACAGCGCCAGAGCACCCAGTCCAGCCACTGCAAATCCGGCGAAAAGATAGATCATGGCGTCAGCGCAATTGTTCGATGAGAAGCTGCACGTCACGCCCGGTGCGTGAGGTGAGCGCCGCAAGCGCCCGCTTGCCGCCCGCCGCATAGGCAGCCACAGCCCGCAAAAGGTCGCGCAGCTGCTGCGGTGACGAGGCATCAAACGGGCAATAGGCGCCGCCGGTGATCCGCGCAATTTCCTGAAACGCCGAGCGGGCACGGCGGTTCTGCCCCTCGTGGAATAGGAATGTCTTCATGCCCTGAAGCGCCAGCTTGCCTGCCGACGCACACAGCGCATCGACATCTTCCTCGCAGGCATCGCCTACGAACACGAGGGTGCGCGCCTGCCCCGCCTCGGCGGCAGCGTGTTCGAGCACCCGCCCGATTTGCGTAAAGCCGCCGCGGCACTGGATGCCTGTCATCTGGCGGGAAAGCGCATCGGCATCATTCACCCACTTGCCTGCCGAGAACTCGTTATGGCCCCGGAAAAACACAAGCTGCACGTCAAGGCCGCCAATCGCCTTTGTTTCGGCGAACATCTCCGCCTGCAGCTTGCAGGCCCGATCCCATGTCGGCTGGCGGCTCATTGTGGCATCAAGGGCAAAGATCAGCCGCCCGCGATTGCCAGCCAGAACAGGCGCGGGCGTCTGCTTCACCTTTTCCAGAAAGGCCGCAATCGCTGCGTCGTGATTGCCGGACTTATCGAGGTTGCTGCCCATCACACTCCCCCGCCGCCGCGCGCAGAATGTGCGCTGCCCCTATGATGTTTGGGCAAAGAGCGGCAATTTCAAGCCAGCGCGCTCCGGCGTGGTGTCATCTGCCTTGGCGGGCTCTTCCGCCACCGTGCCGGGCAGCTTGAGCGCCGCCATCAGCTCGCGCACTTCCTGGCGCGCCGCCACATGGCTGACCGACACCTTGAAGCCGGGATCGACATCCGTCAGGTCCATCAGCGTGAGGCCCAGCGGGAACAGTTCGCGATAGATCACGCGCTCGCCAAAGCCGGGCGCGATGCGGAAACCGATGCGCGACGAAAGCGCCTGCAGGACATCACCCACGCGCCTTTTGTTGCGGGCATCAACCCCCGAAATGCGGTTGCGCAACACAACCCAGTCGAGCGGCGAGCGGCGCTCCATCGCGCGGCGCTTGCGGCTCTCCCAGACCATCTCGGCATAAAGGCTTGGCCGCGTGACCTTGAATGTCACGGGATCAACCGTCCCCATCAGGTCGAAATCGACAAAGCTGTCATTGATGGGGGTCACCAGCGTATCCGCCGCCTCGTGCCCCAGCCGGGCCAGAAACGTGTCGGCGCCGGGCGTGTCGATCAGAATGAAGTCCGACTTCCAGGCCGCCGCCAGCGCCTCCTCAAAGCGGATGCGTTCGTCGCCCTCGCTCTCGTCGGCGCTACGATGCCTGGAACGCTCGACCACAAAACTCAAGGGCTGTGGCACGGATTGCCCCGTGCGTTCAACCCATTGGCGGCGGTTTTCCATGTAGCGCATGAGGCTGCGCTGCCGCCCGTCGAGGTCGATGATGGCAACCTGCTTGCCGAGACGCAGCAGCGACACGGCAATATGCATCGCGGTCGTGGACTTGCCCGTGCCGCCCTTTTCGTTGCCGATGGAAAGAATATAGGGCCGCCCGGTGACAGGCGTTGGACCCTGCGGAAAGAACGAACTCAACCCCATGCCGCCCCGACCCCTGCCGGCCATCCGAATCTGAGAGGCAGAGCCTAACCCTGCTCGCCCAGCGATAGAAGGGAGGCGTTACCGCCCGATGCCGTGGTGTTGGTGGTCAAAGTGCGTTCGACTGCAAAGCGCGGCAGATAATGCGGTCCACCCGCCTTGGGGCCGGTGCCCGAAAGCCCCTCGCCGCCAAAGGGCTGCACGCCCACAACCGCGCCGATCTGGTTGCGGTTGACATAGAGATTGCCCACCCGCACCCGGCCCGCCACGAAGGCCGCCGTTTCCTCGATGCGCGTATGCACGCCCAGCGTCAGGCCATAGCCGGTGGCGTTGATCTGATCGCACACCTGCGCCAGTTCGCCCGCCTTCCACGTGATGACATGCAGGATCGGGCCGAACACTTCTCGGGTCAGCACAGAAAGAGAGGGAATGGCATAAGCCCGCGGCGCAAAGAAATGGCCATGCTCCGTACCCGGCGACAGCCTTGCCGCACGGATGAGCTTGCCTTCCTTGTCCATGCGCGCGGCATGGGCGTTCAGCATGGCAAGGGCCGCCGCGTCGATCACAGGGCCGATGTCGGTTGAAAGTGCCATCGGATCGTCGATGACGAGATCATCCATCGCGCCGGCCAGAAGGTCGAGCACGCGCGGCGCAATGTCCTCCTGCAGGAACAACACGCGCAACGCAGAACAACGCTGCCCCGCACTGTCAAAGGCCGATGCCATCACATCGCGCACCACCTGCTCCGGCAGCGCGGTTGAATCGACAATCATGGCGTTCTGGCCGCCGGTCTCGGCGATCAGGGTGGCAATTGGCCCCTCGCGGTTCGCCAGCGTGCGCGCGATGATGCGCGCCGTCTCGGTAGAGCCGGTAAAGGCAACGCCCGCCACCAGCGGATTGGATACCAGGGCCGCCCCCACCTCGGAACCCTCGCCGGGCAGGAAGTGGAGCACGCCGAGAGGCACGCCCGCCTCATGCATCAGGCGGATGATCGCGGCGGCCGCCAGCGGCGTCTGCTCTGCTGGCTTGGCGATCACGCTGTTACCCGCAGCAAGTGCCGCCGCCACCTGACCCGTGAAGATCGCCACCGGAAAATTCCACGGCGCGATGCAGGCAAAGACGCCGCGCCCATGCAGGCTCAACTCGTTGCGCTCGCCCGTTGGGCCTGGCATTTCCATCGCCACCGAGAAATGCGCCCGCGCCTCTGCCGCGTAATAGCGCAGGAAGTCGATCGCCTCGCGCACATCGGCCTGCGCATTGGGAACCGACTTGCCCGCCTCGCGCACGCACAGCGCCATCAGATGCGCCATGCGGGCTTCCATCAGGTCAGCCGCCTTTTCCAGAATGGTGGCGCGCTTTTCGCCGCCCAGCCTGTCCCACGCATCCTGATGGGCAGCCGCAATGCCAACGGCCCTGTCGGCATCTTCGCGCGTGGCCAGCACGACCGAGCCCACCACGCGACGCCGGTCAGATGGATCACGCACCTCTTGCGGGGTGCCCTTGCAGGCCACGCCCTCTACAATCGGCGCTGCCACTTGCGCGGCCTTCAGGCTTTCCGCCATGGCGGTCAAAAGCGGCGCCGACTGCGCCGGATCACTGAGCACGATGCCCTTGGCGGCCTTGCGCGGCGCATAGATGGCGCGCGGCTCGGGAATCTTCGGATGTGGTTTCGGGTCGGTCATGGCGAGATGCTCGATCGGATCAGCAATGATGGCGTCAATGGGCGCGTCTTCATCGGCGAGACGGTTGACGAAACTTGTGTTCGCACCGTTCTCAAGCAGACGGCGCACGAGATAGGCAAGCAGATCTTCATGCGTGCCCACCGGCGCATAGATGCGGCAGGCCTCGCCCATGCGGTCCGGGCCAACGACACGGTCATAGAGCGCAACCCCCATGCCGTGCAGGCGCTGGAATTCGTAACGCTGCGGATTACCACTTGTCTCATTGCCCTCAGCCAGCGTGCGCACGGCTGCAAGTGTGTGCGCATTATGCGTGGCAAATTGCGGATAGATTGCTTGCGGGGCCGACAACAGCCGCTTGGCACACGCAATATAGGAAACATCCGTCGCCGCCTTGCGCGTGAACACGGGATAGCCCGAAAGCCCCTGCTCCTGCGCGCGCTTGACCTCGCTGTCCCAATAGGCGCCCTTGACCAGACGCACGGGGATATTGCGCCGCGCGCGATGGGCCAGATCAATCAGCCAGTCAACGACAGACGTGGCGCGCTTCTGATAGGCCTGCACGGCAAGGCCCAACCCATCCCAGCCCGCCAGATCGGGGTGAAGCGCCAGCGCCTCAATCAGATCAAGCATCAGGTCAAGCCGGTCGGCTTCTTCCGCATCAATCGTCAGACCGATGAAGCTTGCCTTCGCCGAATTCGCCAACTCAATCAGCTGCGGCAAGAGATCCCGCATCACCTGATCGCGTTGCACCCATTCATAACGCGGATGCAGAGCTGAGAGCTTGATGGAGATCGAAGGCCGCGCCGTGATGGCAGTATCAACCCCGCGCGGGCCCGCGGCCTTGGCAATCTCGCCCATCGCATCACGATAGGATTGCAGATAGCGCGCGGCATCGGCGCGCGTATAGGCCGCCTCGCCCAGCATGTCGAAGGAGTGGCGAAAGCCGCGCTTTTCTGAATCGCGCGCGCGCGACAGCGCCTCGCGGATCGTGCGGCCCAGCACAAACTGCCCGCCCATGATTTTCATGGCATAGGCAACCGACTGGCGGATCACCGGCTCGCCCGACCGCTGCACCAGACGGCGCAGCGTTGCGCCCAGCCGCTTGTCGGCATCGCCCCAGCTGACAATGCGCCCCGTCAGCATCAACCCCCAGGTGGACGCGTTGACGAACATGCTGTCCGACTTGCCGCGATGCGCGCGCCAGTCAGCGCCGCCGATCTTGTCTTTGATGAGAAGGTCAGCCGTATCGGCATCCGGCACGCGCAGGAAGGCCTCGGCCAGGCACATCAGCGCTACGCCCTCCTCGCTCGTCAGCGAATATTCCTGCAGGAAAGCATCCAGCGTGCCGCGCTCATGTTTGTTGGCGCGCACTTCGGCAACAAGCTGGCGCGCAAGCGCTGCGGTCTTGTCGCGCTGCGCCGGTGAAAGACGCGCCTCGGCGATCAGCCGCTCAACAAGCGGGCCTTCCGGCGCGAGGTAAAGGTCTGAAAGGCGCTGGCGGATCGGGTCGTGTCGCATGGGCGCATACATGGCCAAAAGCGTGACCGTCCGCAAGGCCAGCAGACGGATGACAACACCATGCTGCAGTGCCATAGAATGGCGCATACTCCCGCACACAGACCTCGGCCATGACACCGCCCGCCAAACCAACCGCCCCCCAATCGCTGGCTGGCATCCCGGTCGCCCGCACCGTGGGCGAACTGCGCCGCGAGATCGCTCAGGCCCGCGCGAAGGGGCGCAAGATCGGCTTTGTGCCCACGATGGGCGCGCTGCACGAGGGCCATGTTTCACTCGCCCGGATTTCGCGCGCACGCGGCGCGTTCGGCGTTGTCAGCATTTTCGTAAACCCCACCCAGTTCGCCCCGACAGAAGATTTCAATCGCTACCCGCGCACCGAGGAAGCCGACGCCACCAAACTGCGCATGGCCGAGGCGTGCGATCTCCTCTTCATCCCCTCTCCTGCCGAGATGTATCCCAAGGGCTTTGCAACGCATGTCGCGGTGGGCGGCCCCTCCGAGGGGCTGGAGACCGATTTCCGCCCCCATTTCTTCGGCGGCGTTGCGACGGTTGTGACAAAATTGCTCACCCAGGTGGGGCCGGATTTCGCCGTGTTCGGCGAGAAGGATTATCAGCAGCTGCTCGTCATCAAGCGCCTGGTCGCCGACCTTAACCTGCCGGTCGAGATCGTGCCCGGCTTCACCGTACGCGAGCCTGATGGCCTCGCCATGTCATCGCGCAACGCCTATCTCTCGGCCGACGAGCGCGCGACCGCTGCATCCATGAACCGTGTGCTGATGGAAGTCGGCAAGGCCGCGCGCCGCGGCATGGATTTGCGCGCCGCCGAAAAGATGGGCGAGGAAGCGCTGATCGAGGCAGGCTTTCAGAAAGTTGATTATGTGGCGATCCGCGATGCCGCCACACTGGCTACACTGACCAAACTCGACGGCCCCGCCCGCGTGCTCGCCGCCGCCCATCTGGGCAAGACAAGACTGATAGATAATCTGGGGATATGAACTTTCTTCCGCCTCCGCCCGCGCAATTCTGCGCGGGGGAGGTTTAATCAAGATGCGAGAAACCGTAGGACGCAATCATGCCCCGCAAGATGATCGAAGTTGAAAACGTCAATCATCCCGGCCATGTCGCCCGCGTGGACGCCGAAAAATATGCGGCCGCCCGCGCGGCACTTCTCAAACTCCTGCCGCGCCGCGCGCCGGGCATGACCCAGCGCGAAATGATGGACGCCATGCGCGCCGCCCTGCCGCTCACGCAGTTCCCCGGCACCACAACATCGTGGTGGATGAAAACGGTGCAACTCGACCTCGAAGCCAAGGGCCTCGTGACGCGCGACGAAGGCAAGCCGTTGAGATGGCGGAGAGTGTGACGCTTAGAGAAGCCCCAAACTCGCCAGTTCCGCCCGCAACGCTTCAGGAATATTGCGGTCAGAGCCTTTAAGATCAGGTGGTGCGTCCTTCGCCGCAAGATAGCGCCAGCCCTGAAACGGCCGATGCGGGCGGCCCGCCACCGCAATCACTTTCGGCGCCATCACGATGGCACACGCGGGCACGCCCTGCTTCACTGAGGGGCGCAGCGCAATGATCGGCTGGCGCGCCGCGATCACGCCCTTGATGACCCAATAGAGCGAGCCGCCATCCAGAATATCGTCCTCGCGTTTGGGCGTCTGACGCGTGAGGTGAATAATCTCGGGCTTCTTGCCCCTGGCGCGCGCGGCCTTCGCCTTTTCCTTCACCCAGCCTGTGAGATCGGCAAGACTGTCCGCGCCGACGCACAGTTTCAAAAGATGCAGCGTCATGGCGCTTCAAGCCGCACCAGCAATGCGCCTTCCGTCACCTGCGCGCCAACACTTGCCATCACTTCCGCTATCACGCCATCGGCGGGCGCGGTCAGCGTATGCTCCATCTTCATCGCTTCAAGGGTGACAAGCGGCGCCCCGCGCAAAACCCTGGCGCCCTTTTGCGCCATGACCTGAATGATCTTGCCCGGCATCGGCGCGATGATGCGGTCTGCGCCAGCGCCATCCGCATCTTCCATCACCAGCGGATCGGGCTGCATGAATGAATGCGCCGCACCCGATTGCATCACAACGATCTCGTGCCCGATGCGCGTGATGGCCGCCCGGTGGCGCACACCGCCCAGTGTCGCCACCACGGCGCCATCTGCGGAAAAAGCGGCGGCAACCGGCACATCCACAGCGCCACACTGGGCGCGCATGCCTGCCTTGGTGCGCGAAACTGAAATGCGCAGCTTTGAGGGACCATGCTCCAGCGAAATGCTTTCGGTCGAAACACCGCCTACGCGAAATCCGTCGGCAATGTCCCATGGCGATTGCGGCGAGCCCTGTTGCGCCGCGCGCTCGTTCAGCACGAACAACGCCGCAAGGATCGCCGCCTCCGCTGGCGCATGCCCCTCTTGCGGCACAAGGGCTGCAAGATTGCGGTCAATAAAGCCCGTGTCCACATCACCTGCTGCAAACGCGCGGTGATGCAGCGCCGCGTCAATGAACGCGGCATTGGTGCGCACACCTGCCACTTCAACATGGCGCATCGCGCGCGAAAGCCGGGCCAAAGCCCGCGCCCGCGTTTCGCCCCACGCGATCACCTTGGCGATCATGGGGTCATAGAACATCGAAACCTGGCCGCCCTCGCGCACGCCACCATCAATGCGCACATGCGGAAAGTCTTCGGGCAGGCGCAGGCGATGCAGCGTGCCGATGGAGGGAAGAAACCCCTTCGCCGGGTCTTCGGCATAAAGCCGCGCCTCCATCGCATGGCCGCGCCGCTGCACATTATCCTGTGAAAGCGGCAAGGCCTCGCCCGCCGCCACGCGCAACTGCCATTCGACGAGATCAAGCCCGGTGATCATCTCCGTCACCGGATGCTCTACCTGCAGCCGCGTGTTCATTTCCATGAACCAGAAGCGGTCGGCTTTCAGACCCTCGGAAGCATCAGCGATGAACTCAACCGTGCCTGCGCCCTGATAGCCAATCGCCTTCGCCGCCTTGACGGCAGCCTCACCCATCGCCGCGCGCATGTCGTCTGGCATGCCGGGCGCGGGCGCCTCCTCAATCACCTTCTGGTGGCGGCGTTGCAGAGAGCAGTCACGCTCGAAGAGATGGATGGCATTGCCCTGCCCGTCGGCAAACACCTGTATCTCGATGTGGCGCGGCCGCGTGATGTATTTCTCGATCAGCACACGGTCATCGCCAAACGACGAGGCTGCCTCGCGCTGACACGAAGCCAAAGCCGCCGCAAACGCATCCGGCGCATCAACGCGCCGCATGCCCTTGCCGCCGCCGCCCGCCACCGCTTTGATCAGAACGGGATAGCCGATCTTCGCCGCCTCCCCCGCCAGAAAACCCGCATCCTGCTTTTCGCCGTGATAGCCGGGCACCACGGGCACGCCCGATTTGGCCATCAGCGCCTTGGCAGCGTCTTTCAGGCCCATGGCGCGGATCGCGCCGGGGGGTGGCCCGACAAAGATGATGCCCGCCTTCGCACACGCTTCTGCGAACGCAGCGTTTTCTGAAAGAAACCCATAGCCGGGATGGATCGCATCCGCCCCCGCATCTTTCGCCGCATGGATGATCGCATCGGCACGAAGATAGGAGGCGCGCGCCTCTGCCCCGCCAATGTGGATGGCGCGATCCGCCATCGCCACATGCACGGCGTCTGCATCGGCATCGGAATAGACGGCAATTGTTGACAGGCCCAACCGCCGCGCCGTGCGGATGACACGGCACGCGATTTCTCCGCGATTGGCGATCAGCAGCGTGCGGAACATCAGCCCTTGGCCCAGGATGGCTTGCGCTTTTCAAGGAAGGCGGAAAGCCCCTCCTTCGCCTCGTCGCTGGCGCGCCGCTCGGCGATCAGGCGCGAAGTTTCATCGCGCACGTCAGCAATCGGCTTGTGCACCACATGGTCGATCAGCTTCTTCGCCTCGAAAATCGCTTCCGGCGCGCCATCAAGAATGGCGGATACGATTTTCTCCGAAAGATTGCTCAGCGCCTGGCGGTCTTCCACCACGGCATGCACAAGGCCAAGGCGATACGCCTCATCGGCGCCAAACCGCTCCCCCGTCAGGAAATAGCGGCGCGCCGCGCGCGGCCCGATCGCCTCGATCACATAGGGCGAGATCACGGCGGGGATCAGGCCCAGCCGCACTTCCGAAAGGCCGAACACCGCATCCTTGGTGGCGAGCGCAATGTCGCACGCCGCAACCAGCCCCATGCCGCCCGCAACCGCAGGCCCATGCACCAGCGCAATGGTCGGCTGCGGCAGCGCGCGCAATTTCGCCAGCATCTTGGCAAGATCGCCGGCGTCTGCGCGGTTTTCTTTGGGCGTCCAGTCGGCCGCCGCCCGCATCCACGCCAGATCAGCGCCGGCCGAAAAGCTTTTCCCAGCGCCTGCGATCAGCACGGCGCGCACGCCCTCGGCCACACGCAAATCCTCAAAAATGTCCGACAGCATGTCGATAACATCAGGATTGAAGGCGTTGTGCACTTCGGGCCGGTTCAGCGTGACAACCGCAACGCTGTCGCGCGTCGTCTCGAAATGCACCAGCGGTTCGGCAGGCGTGGAGGCATCACTCATGGGGGTTCTCTCTCAGCGTTTCAAAACCACGCGCTTGACGGCGAAGAAAACGGCAATGACGCAGACATAGCCCACGAACAGAAGGCCCAGATAGCGCCAATAGGAAGGCTCCAGAAGCTCGGGCAGGCGGAACGCCGCATTGCGCGCCAGCACCGGCAGCAGCGTATCAATCACCACATGCACGATCACGGCGCCCGCCGCGATGTAAAGCAGCCGCCGCCATGACGGCATCAGGAACGCAGCAACCGCCGCGATGATAAGACCCTGCATCTTGTTGATGCTGGCAAATCCGGTTTGCAGAAAATCCAGAACTTCGTTCACAAACTCCATCGCACACCCCCACTCCCTTACATGCGGAACACGCCAAACTGCGTTTTCTCGATGGGTGCATTCAGCGCCGCCGAAAAGGCAAGGCCCAGCACCCGGCGCGTATCGCGCGGACGGATGATCCCGTCATCCCACAGCCGCGCGGTGGCGTAATAGGGGCTGCCCTCTTCCTCATAGCGCGCGCGGATCGGGGCGCGGAACTGCTCTTCCTCCTCCGCGCTCCATCTTTCGCCGCGCTGCTCCATCCCCTCGCGCTTGACAGTGGCAAGCACGCTCGCCGCCTGCTCGCCCCCCATCACCGAGATGCGCGTATTGGGCCACGAGAACATGAAGCGCGGCGAATAGGCCCGCCCGCACATGCCGTAATTGCCCGCACCAAACGACCCGCCAATGACCAGCGTAATCTTGGGCACCCGCGCGCACGCAACCGCCGTCACCATCTTGGCGCCGTCTTTGGCGATACCGCCGCTCTCGTACTTGCGGCCCACCATGAAGCCGGAAATGTTTTGCAGGAACAGGAGCGGTATGCCCCGCTGCGCGCATAACTCGATGAAATGGGCCGCCTTCAGCGCCGACTCCGAAAACAGGATGCCGTTGTTGGCGATGATCCCGACCGGCATGCCATAAAGATGCGCAAAACCGGTCACGATGGTGGTGCCATAAAGCTTCTTGAACTCGTCCAGCTCGCTGCCATCCACAATGCGCGCGATCACTTCACGCACGTCGTATTGGGCCGCCAGCGTGGGCGGAATGATGCCGGAAAGCTCGCCCGCATCGAATTGCGGTTCGGCAATCTCGCGAACCGCCATTGCTTCGGGTTTGCGGCGGTTGAGATTGCGCACGATGCGCCGCGCCATGGCCAGCGCCTGCGCGTCATTGGCCGCCAGATGATCGGTGACGCCGCTGGTGCGCGAATGTACATCGGCGCCACCAAGGTCTTCCGCACTGACGATCTCGCCGGTGGCCGCCTTCACAAGGGGCGGGCCACCCAGAAAGATCGTGCCCTGATTGCGCACGATCACCGTCTCATCAGACATGGCGGGCACATAGGCGCCGCCCGCCGTGCACGAGCCCATCACCACGGCGATCTGCGGAATCCCTGCCGCCGACATGTTCGCCTGATTGAAGAAGATGCGGCCGAAATGTTCGCGGTCGGGAAATATGTCGGCCTGATTGGGCAGGTTCGCCCCACCGGAATCAACCAGATAGACGCAAGGCAGATTGTTTTCGCGCGCAATCTCCTGCGCCCGCAGATGTTTTTTCACCGTGACAGGATAATAGGTGCCACCCTTGATCGTGGCGTCATTGCACACGATCACGCATTCCTGCCCCTCAATACGGCCAATGCCAGTGATGATGGAGGCGCCATGGATGTCGCCCTCATACATGCCAAAGGCGGCCAGCGGCGAAAGCTCAAGAAAGGGCGAGCCGGGATCAATCAGCGCATTCACCCGCTCGCGCGGCAGCAGCTTGCCGCGAGATTGATGGCGCGCGCGCGAACGCTCGTCGCCGCCAAGGGAAGCCGCGGCAAGCCGCGCTTCAAGCTCTGCCTCAAGCGCGGCGTTGACTTCGGCATTGCGCCGGAAATTCTCGGACTGGGGGGAAATGGCGGAGTTCAGCCGGGGCATGGCTCTGTCAGCAAAGGGTCATGTCGGAAACGGCATGAGACGTATGGCCTGGGGCTTTTGGCTTGCCTTGCGCCGTTCCATGGGTTCGACTGAGGCAAGCATGGGGCGCGGCGGGTTGCAACCGGAAAGCCGCACGCCATCCGCTTTCGGGGGGAAGCAATGGACAATTGGCTGCACGACATCAGCTGGGCGCACGCCTTCCATTCAGAGGGCCTGACCGACTTTTTCAAGATCGTCACCGAGTTGGGCTACACGACGTTCTTCATGCTCTTCCTGCCGCTGGGCTATTGGCTGTGGGACAAAGCCATGTTCACGCGCCTGACCGTCATCATCATGCTGACGGCCATCGTGAATGCCTTCCTGAAAGACTTCTTCCAGGATCCCCGCCCCGCTGTCGAATGGGCGATTGATCCGCGCACGTCAGACAGTTTTGGCATGCCGTCCGGCCACGCACAGGTGGCGGCCGCCATGTGGCTCTGGCTGGCGTGGGAGCTGAAGCGCAGCTGGGCATGGGCCGCCGCGATCATCATTGTGGTGCTGGTCGGCCTCTCACGAATCTATCTCGGCGTCCACGATGTGGAGGATGTGCTGAGCGGCACCGCGCTTGGCATCGCAACCCTGCCCGTCGCAGCCATTCTCTTCTCGAGCCTCTTCAGCCCGTGGCACCAACTGCCGGGCATCGTGCAGGTCTCGATCATTCTGTCGGCCCTGCCCGTGCTGCTGCTCGTCTGGCCCGTGGAGCAAGGGCCGCGCGGCACCGCCGCTATCGTCACCTTCATGGCGGGCTGGTGGGCAGGTGTGCTCTATGACCGCAAGCGGCTGGAGTTCAAACGCCACCCCAACTGGATCATCGCCCTTGTCGGGGCAGTGATTGGTGCGGGGCTGGTGGCGGCGGGTCTGCCCATCGCCATCAAGGCACTGGTGGAAGCAGGCGTGCCCTCCATGTGGGCGCAAGTGGGGATGCTGGGCCTCATCGGCCTTTTCATCACGCTCATTGCGCCGATTATCTTCCGCAAGCTGCGGATGGCGGGCTAAACGAGTTCGACGGCCAGAGCCGTTGCTTCACCGCCGCCAATGCACAGGCTGGCAATGCCACGCTTGGCGCCACGTGCTTTCAGGGCGTGGAGCAGCGTCACCACAATGCGCGCGCCAGATGCGCCGATGGGATGGCCCAGCGCGCATGCACCGCCATTCACATTGACCGCATCATGGGAAAGCGAGAGGTCACGCAGCGCAATCATCGCAACATTGGCGAACGCCTCGTTGATCTCGAAGAGGTCAATGTCTGATGCCTTCCATCCGGCTTTGTCGAGCACCTTGCGGATCGCCCCCACCGGCGCCGTCGTGAACCAGCGCGGTTCGGCGGCGTGCGATGCCTGCGCCACGATGCGCGCCAGCGGCGCGGCGCCCTTGGCCGCCCTGGCCGAGGCCAGCACAAGCGCAGCAGCGCCATCTGAAATCGACGAGGAATTGGCCGCCGTCACCGTGCCATCCTTGGCGAAGGCAGGTTTCAGCGTCGGGATTTTTGATGCGTCAGCCTTGCGCGGCTGCTCATCCTGCGCAACATCCGCGCCGCCTCTCTTGCCACCGGCGGGAACCGCCACGATCTCGGCGGCAAACGCGCCTGAAGTGGTTGCCGCTTGCGCGCGCTTCAGTGACTCCGTGGCATAGGCATCCTGCGCCTCGCGCGTGAACTGATAATGCCGCGCGGCGTCCTCGGCATAGGTGCCCATCAGACGGCCCTCATAGGCATCCTCAAGACCGTCAAGGAACATGTGGTCCTTGATCTCGCCATGGCCCAGGCGATAGCCGCCGCGCGCCTTGGGCAGAAGATAAGGCGCGTTCGACATCGACTCCATGCCGCCTGCAATCACGATCTCCGCATGGCCCGCGGCAATGCGGTCAGCGCCCAGCATGATCGCCTTCATGCCCGAACCGCAGACTTTTGAAATGGTCGTGCACGGCACCGAGTTCGCCAATCCGCCATGGATCGCCGCCTGACGTGCGGGCGCCTGACCCACACCAGCGGGCAGCACATTGCCCATATAGGCTTCCTCAATCGCGGCGGCACCAACACCCGCACGCTTGACCGCCTCGCCGATGGCTATGGCGCCCAGTTGCGGCGCGCTGTGCGCGGCAAGCTCACCCTGAAACCCGCCCATCGGCGTGCGTGCAGCGGAAAGGATAAAAGTCATCTCGTGCTCCCAAATTTTTTCATCAGGCTTCCGCCCATGCTGCCCGCCATCCAGAGGCAGAGCGGAATGCTGACAACAAACGCGCCAATGCGCGGCCAGTCGAGTGTGCCGCTCTCAAGCCCGAAACGGTCTTCAAGAATGTGAAAGTGCATGCTCATCAGGGCGTAGAGCAGGAAAAGGCAGAACGCGGCAACTCCAAATGCTGACCATGCCGGAAGCGTCGAACCGGAAAGCGCGCGTTGCCATATTTCCGGCAGGAATGTCATGCAGCTGCGCAGAATGATGAAAGTGGCCATCAGCGAGACAAGAAACGCCGCTGAAACCAGCGCCACATGCAGCGACGGCGTAAACCAGTTGCCGCCTGACGCATCAAAGTTGAGCGCGCTTGCCGACAGTCCGCCCGCCGCATCGTGGAAAAGCTGGAATTCAGCCTGCCCGGTCTCAAACGGCAGGAAGCGGCAAAGCAGTATGAGAACTACAAGAATGGCGCCACCGCCGAATGCGATGGCAAGCGCTGCAATGATCCGCCCGGTCGTTGGATGATAGGCGAGAAAAAATGCCGCAAGGAACGACACCGCAAAAACCGGCACCGGGATCGGCTGCGTGCGCAGCGTGATGGTTCCCCATTTGTCGAGCCCGCGCAGCGTCTGATCCGTTGCTGCAAGCCGCACCAGCAATTCCGACACCAGCAGGCCAATCGCAACCGTCGCCGCAACAAAAACGGCGATCCTGATGAGGTCGCGCAGGATCAGCCACGGGCCGAATGCGGTATGCCCGGATTCATGGTCACGCCTGATGCGGAAGAGTTCGCTGATCTGCTGGCGCAGGCGCGGAATGGCCGCCATGCCGCCGCGCAGCGAATGCCAGAACATGACGATGACGTGGCCGACCGCGGCAAGGATCGCGCCATAGGCAAAGCTCTTGGCAAGCTCCAGCCAGAAATCCTCGAACAACCCGCCGAAACTCATGGCACGCCCCCAACCCCTGCGTTCGCCCCGCAAGGATGATCCTAGGCGGTTTCCTCGAATATTTCACGCCCGATCAGCCAGCGGCGGATTTCCGATGTGCCCGCGCCAATCTCATAAAGCTTTGCATCGCGCAGCAATCGGCCAGTCGGATAGTCGTTGATATAGCCGTTGCCGCCCAGAACCTGAATGGCGTCAAGCGCCACAGAAGTGGCCGTTTCAGCCGCAAACAGGATCGCGCCCGCCGCATCCTTGCGCGTGGTGCGGCCTGCATCTGCGGCCTTCGCCACGGCATAGACATAGGCGCGCGCCGCATTCATGCGCGTATACATGTCAGCGATTTTGCCCTGCATCAGCTGGAACGA
>DEIC01000054.1 GCA_002352285.1 Alphaproteobacteria bacterium UBA2784
TGCGCGCCGCCGCCGCGCGCACCTGTGGCGGCAGATGGCGCACCGCCGCCATCATCTCATCCAGCGCCCAGCGCAGATTGACGGCGGTGGGCCGCGTGGCGATCAGAACGCCATAGGCATGATCGAGTGCGGCGTCGGAAGGATCATCGTTAAGCGCCATGACAAGGCCATAGGCAGCCGTTGCCCCGATCAGCGGCGCGCCACGCACGATCATCGCCTTGATCGCATGCGCCGCTTCGTCCATGCGTGCCAGCCTGCGCGTCACAAAGCGGTGCGGCAGCAACGTCTGGTCGATCACCTCAACGCCCGCAAAAGCGCCGCCCGCATCAGGCAGCTCCCAGATCGTGCGATAGGGCGTGCCGTTGATTTTCATGGATGCTCAGTGGCCTTCAAATTCCACCAGCGTCAGAACGCTCTTGCCCATCTTCTGGAGCTTCTTGCGCCCGCCCAGTTCCGGCAGATCGACAATGAAGGAGCATCCCGCCACTGTTGCCCCTGCCCGTTCGATCAGGCGCACCGCCGCTGCCGCCGTTCCGCCGGTTGCGATCAGATCATCAACCAGAAGAATGGTCTCGCCCTTGCCGACCGCATCTTCGTGAATCTCGATCGTGTCGGTGCCGTATTCGAGATCATAGGTTTCGGAGAGCGTCTTCCACGGCAGCTTGCCCTTTTTGCGCACGGGCACAAAGCCGACCGAAAGCTGATGCGCCACAGCGCCTCCCAGAATGAAGCCGCGCGCCTCGATGCCCGCCACCTTGTCGATGCGCACGCCTGCAAAGGGCTGCACCATCAGGTCGATGGTCGTGCGCAGGGCGCGCGGATCGCCCATCAGGGTCGTCACGTCGCGGAACATGATCCCCTTCTTGGGAAAATCGGGAATCGTGCGGATGGCGTCTTTGATGTTCATGATGGAGCTTTCGCGAAGTCAGTGAGCTTTGAGGATGCGTCCGGCCACGGCGTCAAGCTTGGCCATCAGCTTCGGGTCACGCTTTTCGGGCGCGGTGATGATGGCCGTATCAAGACAGGTCTCGATACCAAGGGGCGAGCTGGTGCGGTTGGGGCCAAGAAGCGGCGTCACCTTTTTCACCAGCGCGCGCGCATTGTCGGCATTGGCGGTCAGGATTTTTACAACCTGGTCCACCGTCACGCTGTCATGACCGGGATGCCAGCAATCATAGTCTGTCACCATCGCAACAGTGGCGTAGGGAATCTCTGCCTCACGCGCGAGCTTGGCTTCCGGCATGTTGGTCATGCCGATCACATCGCAACCCCAGCTGCGATAGAGATTGGATTCCGCCAGTGACGAAAACTGCGGCCCCTCCATCGCAAGGTATGTGCCGCCCACATGATGCTTGATGCCCGCCTCGCCCGCCGCCTGCGTCAGCGCCGCAACCAGTCGCGGGCACACCGGATGCGCCATCGACACATGCGCCACAAAGCCGGGACCGAAGAAGGATTTCTCGCGGGCGAATGTGCGGTCGATGAACTGGTCCACCAGCACGAAGGTGCCCGGCGCCAGCTCCTCGCGGAACGAGCCGCAGGCCGAAACCGAGATGATGTCGGTCACGCCAATGCGTTTCAGCGCGTCGATATTGGCGCGGTAGTTGATCGAGGTTGGCGTTTGCACATGGCCCCGTCCATGGCGCGGCAGGAAGGCGACATCCACGCCGGAAAGCCGCCCCCGGAAAATCGCATCCGAAGGTTCACCCCAGGGTGAACGCACCTGTTCCCAACGCGCATCTTCCACGCCATCAATCTGATAGACGCCGCTGCCGCCAATGATGCCCAGAACCGTCTTTGTCATGTCCCGCCCGTGCACAATATGCGGGCAAGACCGGCCCGCTTATGAAGGCCGGGGTTTTATCACCCTTGGGCGCTGCTGCAAGGCGCAATGATTTGCGGGGGTTCAGGCGGCGCGGACGGTTTCGGCGCGTGGCGGCAAAAGGGTGAGCGTGAGCACATCATCAGCCTCGCTCACGCGGCCGCCTACAAGGGCGGCAAAACCCATGGCGAGCGAGAGGCTCATGCCTGCACCATGCGCCCGCTCATAGACATCGGCCATCTTGCCAAAGCCATGACCCAGGGCCGAACCGCGCGTCTGGTGTTTGGCGCCCGGCGAAATGGCAAAACACAACTCCGGCCCGCTTTCTTCTGCCTGTCCGCTGATGTAAACGGCGCCATCCAAACCTGCGCGCATCAGCGCGTGGTTCATCAAATGAAGGATGATGTTGTGGAGCACGCCCTCATCGCAATTTGCCACAAGACGCAAGGAGCGACTTGCCGCATCAATGGACACCTGCCCGCCGCCGCATTCAAGCCGCGCGCACGCATCTTCCGCCGCCCGCATGACGTTGCAGTCGCCCATGTCAACGTCGATCTTGCCCGCCTCGACCTTGGCGTTGAGCACAAGATTGTTGATGAGTGAAAGAAGCTGCTGGCCGCTGGCGTGAATGTCGCGCGCATACTCGCTGTACTGCTGCGCGCCAAGGGGGCCGAACATCTCCTGCGCCATCACTTCTGAAAAGCCGATGATGGCGTTGAGCGGTGTACGCAGATCATGGCTCATGTTGGCGAGGAATTCGCTCTTGGCGCGGCTTTCGGCTTCGGCCGCCTCGCTGCGCTGGCGTGCCTCGGCCAGTGCGTCATCGCGCCGACGCATGGCGCGAAGCCCGGCCATGAAAGCAGCGGCTGAGAGGGCAAGCACCATGATTGCCGCGAAAAGGATGGCGCCCCAGCCTGACACACTGCCGGTCAGCCGTGCATCGCTCACCCCTTCGGCCAGAAGGACGATCAGTCCCGCCGCAATGGCGCCGGACGCAGCAATGTAACCCGCATGCATCAAAGCATGCGGCGCTTCCTTCTGCGGTCCGGTCCGCATGAGCAAGTGCTGCCAGTTCATGGGCCCAAGCCTCGGCCGGAAGTCTTTGAAATTGCGTGAAAGAAAAAGGCCGGGCGCATCGCTGGCCCGGCCTTTTCCCGTCATGGTTAGGAATGAGTTAATGCGGCTGATCGCGCCACAGACGACGATAGGAGAGATAAAGCATGCCCGCCAGAATGGCGATGAAGCTCATCACCATGAAGCCCAGCCGCTTGCGCTCCTCCAGCTTGGGCTCTGCCGTCCACATCAGGAACTGCACAACGTCACGCGCCTGTTGGGCAACGGTTGCCTGCGTGCCATCCGCATAGGTGACGCCACCATCTGAAAGCGGTGCGGGCATCGCAATCTGTCCGCCAGGGAAATAGGCGTTGTAGCTGAGCCCTTCGAGCATCTCGACGCCGTGAGGCGGATCGGAATAGCCGGTCAGCAGCGCATAGAGATAGTCCGGGCCGCCNNTCAAACGGCTTGCCCGGGCGCGTGATCGGCTCGCCCGCTTCGTCGAGATCGGGGATCTGGTACTGGGCCGCCAGCGCCTTGACCTCCGCCTCGGAGAATTCCGGGCCGCCCGGCTCACCCAGATTGCGGAAGGCAATCAGGTTCATGGAGTGGCAGGCCGCGCAGTTTTCCTTGTAGACCTGATAGCCGCGCTGCAGCGCCGCCCGGTCGTAATGGCCGAAGAAGCCGTCAAAGGACCATTCCTGGGCTTCCGGGTGCTTGGCGTCGCCAGCAGCAAGCGCAACCGGGACGGCAATCCCGGCGCCAAGCGCACAGAGAAGAGCGATGCGGGTAAAGGTTTTCATGTTTCTTCTCCCGCTCAGATCTGGCGCTCAGGCGCGTGCGCCGCGCCCGCAGGCGTGCCGCCGCCCTTGCCAAGGACCGACTTGATGATGCTTTCCGGCAGCGGCTTGGGCCGCTCGAACAGCCCGATCAGCGGCAAGATCAACAGGAAGTGCGCGAAATACCAGATCGTGGCGATCCGCCCGATCAGGAGATACGGCACCTCGATGCTCTCGTTGATGTGCAGCACGCCGTCTGCCGGCATCGCGCCGATATAGCCAAGGATGAGGCAGTCAACGAAGAAGAACCAGAAGAACCAGCGATAAACCGGCCGGAACTTCGCCGAACGCACGCGGCTGGTATCAAGCCACGGCAGCAGCGCCAGAATGGCGATGGCGCCAAACATCAGGAGGACGCCGCCAAGCTTTGACTCCACCGAGCGCAGGATCGCGTAGAACGGCAGGAAGTACCATTCGGGCACGATATGCGCAGGCGTCACCAGCGGATTGGCCGCGATGTAGTTGTCGGCATGGCCCAGATAGTTCGGGTTGTAGAACACGAAATACCCGAAGATCAGAAGGAACAGGCAGATCGCGAACATGTCCTTCACCGTGTAATACGGATGGAAGGGCACGGTATCCTGCGGCGTCTTCACGTCGATGCCGGCGGGGTTGCCATTGCCGGGCACATGCAGTGCCCAGATGTGCAGCACCACAAGGCCCGCAATCACGAACGGCAGCAGATAATGGAGCGAGAAGAAGCGCTGGAGCGTCGCGCTGTCCACCGCATAGCCGCCCCACAGCCATTCCGTCACGGCTTCGCCCACCCAGGGGATGGCGCTGAAGAAGTTGGTGATCACGGTGGCCGCCCAGAACGACATCTGGCCCCAGGGAAGGCTGTAACCCATGAAGGCGGTTGCCATCAT